>JBJEED010000059.1:0-43675 GCA_051872765.1 Bacilli bacterium
CAAATTATTATTTATGCATCACTTTTAACTTTTTTTAAATACTAACTATATTTTTCTTTTATTTAAATCTTGATTGCATATAATTTCATCTAAATAAAATAAATTATTTAAATCAAAAGCTTTTTCAATCGTTTCATATTGCGACATTGGAATAATAGATTTTAATTTTTCCTTTACATCTTGCAAAGAACCATTAATGATAATATCTTCTAAATCTATTTGATATAAAAAAGATAAACAACATATTGCTACTTTTATATTATCCGTAATTCTTGTAGCCATTTTACTTACTACTGAATCTTTAAATTCTCTTATCAAATAGCATTCACGAAATTTAAACTCATCTCCAGCAAATCTTATTTCATCCAAATCTATTATAAAACCTTTATCTCCTTGAAAAAGAAAATTATCCATGTGAATATCTCCTAGACAAGCTCCTAACACATGAATTGCTCTTAAAGCTTGATATATATCTGCAATAATTGATATTTTAATATCTTCAGGAATATCTTCGTTCATTCCTTCTCTTAAAGTTCTAGAATCAGGAATATATTCCATAATATATCCACAAAATTGCCCATCTTTTACTAACTTTTTTATAATTTGAGGAGTATTAGGAATAGGATTTTTTATAAGAAAATCTATATTTCTTTCTTTTTCTTCTATAAAATAATTAATTCCTCCATAATATTTATATAAAAGATTATTAATTAAATATAAAGTCCCTCCATTATTGTGTTTTTCATTTGTCTTTATTTTGTATTTTTCATAATCTTCATTCATTTTTTATTCATCTCGCTTTTTATTAAATAACATGATTGTATATAGCCATAAAGTGAAATAAGCTACCAAATAAGCAAAAGAAATGAAACACAGAGTGCATATATTTCTTTTTGGCTCCAATTCCATAAAGTATAGCTCCAATAGAATACATTAAACCTCCAAGTATTAAAAATAATATTCCTATACCAATATTTTTATATAGAGATTTAATCCCAATTAAAACACTCCAACCATTAATTAAATGACATATAACTTCAAATACTTGAAGTTTATCCATATTTATAGATGATAATACAATGCCTAGTATCGTAATACTACATACTATACCAAATAGCACCCAACCTAAAACTCCTTTAACTCCTAATAAAGATATTGGAATATAAGTACCTAATACTAATAAATAAACATTGCAATGGTCTAGTACCCGAAGTACTTTTTTGCCTGTAATTCTAGGAGATAAAGCGTGATATATGCAACTCATAATATAAAGTAGAATCATAGTCGTTCCATATATACTAATACATACATATTCTAAAGCAGTACTACATCTAATAAGCATTAATATCAAGCCAACTATACTGAATATACCTCCTACACCATGAGATATACTATTTATTAATTCCTCACTTAAACTATATTTAGGTATTTTAATATTCAATTTAACTCCTCCTTAAAATTATTTGTGCATCACTTTTGTAATCTAATTATACTACTTTTTAAGACTTTTTAATAGTACATTAGATAAAAAAGAGAACTACTTATAAAGTAATTCATTACTAACAAAACTTACTGAAAAAATTATAATTCAAAGTCATCTCGACCTTTGTCTTTGCGTTTGTTATTTTCCTTATTCCAAACATAATCATCTTTAATTGATTCAATAGTATCATCACTAAATATTCCGTGTTCGTACATATCTTTTGATACTTTCCAATAATCTTCTCGTTCTTTCTCTTTTCCAAACATCTTATTTTTAATGAATTTTACTAATCGACTAAATAGATTTTTGAAATAATCTACCATTTCTTGTAAGTGCTTATTATCACTTTTTAACTCTTTAATCTCTTTGTTTTTATTATCAATATTTTTAGATAAAGTATCGACTTTAAGCGATAATGCCTTATTGTTTTCAGCCAGTATTTTAATTTTTTCTCTATTTTCTTGAAGTTCAGTATCTACATTATTTAATGTTACTGATAGCATTTCAGTCTTTTTGAAATCTTTGTTAGTATCTTGTACTTTATCAACATAATCAATAATTTTATTCCTATCACTTTCTGAAATAGTGTAGGTATTTTTAACTATTGGCGTTTTTTTAAGATTATTGATAGTATCTTTAATATCATTAGTAGTTTTATCAAGTTCATTAGACTTTTTACTGGCAATTTCTAGTGTTTCCTTATTTTTGCTAAGTTCTTCTTTCATTGCTTGATAGTTAGTCATATCTTTAACATTGATGTCTTTATTTCTACCTTTTTCTTTCTTCTTTAAAATATTGTTAAGACCATATTCTTTATTGAAACTAGCAATACATAAAGTTCTCATTTTATCTTGAATAGTACGAAGACTATCTCTTGTGAAAACATCACCTTTACCAACCTGTTTAGACATACCATTTTTACTTTTATATTTTATTGGAACACCTACAATATGAAGATGTGGGCTAGTTTCATCATAATGAATAATCCCACTCGCTATTTTAAAATCAGGTACTAACTCTTGTAAATCGTTAAGTTGTTCTTTAAATACATTAGTCATTTTATGCTTAAACTTATCATCTTTAGTATCCCAGTATTTCTTATCGCCAAGTTCTATGATAATCTCACAAGCCAGATCGTTTTTAGAATTATCACTTATCTTTTTAAAATAATCAGTAATATTCCTATCATTTCTACCTTTGTTTTCTTGTTCTTTGTTATATTCAAGTCTTGCTTCTTCAAATTCTTCTAAATAGAGATTTTTAACATCATCATAAAGAGAAGTAGTACCTTTTATTATTTCTATAAGTTCACTATTATTATCATACTTACGATAGTTATGTTTATCTACTCTTGATAATTGCTTTGCATTTTGAATAGCATTGTTAGATAGAGAAGTAGAACCAGAAGCATTATTCTTTGCCATATTTTTTGATGATGGCTTTCTATTTTTATCACTACCTAAATGTAGTGAATAAGATAATTCGTTCATAAAATATCAACCCCCTTATTTTTTATTAAAATATTTTTTTGCATCTTCTAAAGTAGGGAAGAACTCTTGATTCATCATTACATTAGAGTTTGGCTCAATATAGGTACAAACGATATAGTGATTAAAACACTTATTAGCATAGATTAAATACAAGTTTTCTTTCTCATCAATTAGATAGCATTTACCATATTTTAAATTATAAAATTCCTTTTTATATTCAAAATCCATATATAAATCACACTCCTTATTTTAAACTTATTTTGGCTTTGTCAAAATGTTTAACCCCCTAGGTATTTTGACGTACCATCAAAATTACCTCGTGGGCTAGGGCTTCCCTAGAACCCTTTGGACTTACTTCATAATGTTTTAAAACTTCGTAATAAAACAAAATTACATAAGTCTTTTTAACAAACGCTTCGCCACTTTCATTGTCTTACGACAACAAAACTTGCCTCGTTTGTTATAACTTTTTTGAGAAAAAGTTAGTAAAAATATCTTATTATTCTTCTACTAAAGTATCATCTCTTAATGTTTCCATATTTGCAGGTTTAACACCAATTTCAATGGGAACAGGTTCTTTCATATAGATAACACTATCATTGGTTTCATCAGGTATATAATTAAATGCTGAATTTACATCTTCCATTTGAAACTCATCTTTTCCACGAATATAGATAATTCCATATTTATATTCTTTCATTTTTATATCAGGATCTATTTTGCAATAATCTTCAAGAGGAAATATTCTTACTATGGCTCGATCATCTCTTATAAAGTTAAAGTAGAAAACTCTATCTTCTACATAGTATGTTGCTTCTTCATAACCTACATCATAGTATTGCCTTAATCTCATTATATGCTTACCAACTTCTTCTTCAGGAAGATAATTACTAAATCTTAATTCACCAACTAAATTACCAAATATGGCAGGGGTTTTAATATCAATATAACCTTTATCAAATAATTCATTACAAGGTTTACAAATACTTTCTCTAAATAGTATTTCATCAACATAGATTAAACTATTCTTTTGTTTTAATTTTATCTCATCTACATATCTCATAATTAAATCTGACTTTTCTTCTCTAGTGTATTCTTTCCAAGTTCTAGTTCTTGCCTTATATTCATCTTTTAACTTAACCCTATTGATATAATCAATATCACGCTTTAAAAGTATATCTTGGGGAGTAAAGTTAAGTTCTTCACAATTTTGGGTATCGGTTAGTTCATTATTTAATTTTGTAATAGCATCTTCTACAATTTTCTTTTCTTCATTATAAACTTTTAAATCAAATGCACCTTCAATATATGCTTTTCTAATTCGCTCTAACTTATCATTTTGTTTCAGTAATTCCTTTTCTAAAAGTTCCTTTGGTTCATCAAATTTTTGTTTAATCATTGGTAGGAAGAATTGATTAACAACACTATCATACTCAACTAACTCTTGAACAAAATCATCAAAGTATTCACTTATAACATTTTCCTTTAAATTTACTTTGCAACTAGTACAATAGTAGTAATAATAAACATTATCATTTTTCTTTTTAGTTGCTTTTCCACCCATTAGACGACCGCATTTAGGGCAAGTAAGTTTTTGTAAGAATAAATATGTTAATGTTCTTTGATAACTTCGTGAGTTCTTTTTCTTTTGCACTTGGCATTCTTCCCATAATTCTTTACTCACTATTGGCTCAACTACATCTTGATAATAAGTAGGATGTTTTGTTCTTTTGCCATGAACGAAGTCACCTTTATAGACTTCATTTTCAAGTATGGCAGTTATAGATGAATCTCGCCAGTTTGTTTTACCTAATACTTTTTCTTCATTTAGTATATTAGATATAGTTTGATAAGAGTTTCCTTGATAATAAAGATTAAATATTCTTTCTACTATATCTTTAGTAGAGTAATCAATTACTAACTTTTTATCTTCGTGTTTATAACCTAGTGGTGCTTGACTAGGAATATGTCCTTGTTTAATCGCACCTGCTAAACCGATTTTAGTTCTTTCGCTTGTTCTTTCTATTTCATTTTGACTAACACTCATTAAAAGTCTTGAAATCATTTTACCATTAGCATTAGTAGTATTGATTTCATCATTAGCACAGTCCAAATAGGCATCATTTTCTTCTAAAAATGTCATTAACTTTTCCCAGTCAAAGATACTTCTTGTTATTCTATCTAGTTTTAAAGCCACTATGGTGTTGATTTTCTTTGATTTAATATCTTCTTTAAGTCTTTCAAATTCAGGCCTTAAATTACCTGTTTTAGCACTTATTCCAGCATCCTCATAATAATCTACTATCTCATAACCTTTAAACTTACAAAATTGTTCTAATCGTTCTTTTTGTTCTGGAAGACTAAAACCCTCACGGGCTTGATCTTCCGTGCTAACTCTCAAATATAGTCCACATAATTTCTTTTCATTATCCATATTCTTACCATCCTTTCTAAAAAAATAAGAGATAAAAGCCATAGATACATCTACTACCTTTATCTCTTTAACTTTACATTATCTAAATTGTGTACTTCCAAATCATAACCCCATTAAAAAGATTTGGCAGGTAAATAACTCTTTATTTGCCATATATAATAAAGTTTTTAAGAGAAAAAGTCAATATCATTTGCTCAAGTTTATTAGTGTTTAAGCCATATTCTTTATGTAATCTTCTAGTTCTACTAATTTAATTTTTTTACTTAAATTACCCACATAAATATCAGTAGAATAGTTAAATGCTAGAAAAGTAATATTATTTACAATGATTTTGTGTGGTTCTAAGTAGTTCAAGTTAGTATTATTTATTCGTTTGATACTACCGTTGATAATCTTTGGAGTAACGTGGCAAAATTCACAAATAAACTCAATACGTTGTTTTAAATTACTTTCCATTTCTAACTCTTGTGTAGTAAACTTTATCATAAAATGCACCATCCTTTCCTTGTTAATTCTTTTGTAAACACAAAAAAATCAACCCGAACGGATTGATATGTATCTCAAGTTCAAACTATAAAAGTTCGAACAGAAACGTCACTGGAGCAAAGACATGGGATATTTGCGAAAAATAGAAACAAGTAATTGATTAAATCAATCTAATAATAATATATCATAATTTTATATAAAATCAAAATTATCAAAATTTACTTTTAAATAAATAAACCTGTTTGTAAAATAAACTTGTTATATTATTCTTGTTATATTCATCTTGTTATATTCTGGGTGACATTTTCATCACCCCTTGATGGATATTTTCATCACCCCCTGATGGACAAAAACATCACCCCCTTGACATTTTCATCCATCTACGATGGATGATTTCATCTACCCTAGATGGAAAATATTTTCTAAGGTATAAGCTAATTGTAAATATCTATTTTAATTTCTTCACATATTGTATCTATGTTTTCTGATATTCTATTTAATTCGTTTTTGTATTGAGAGATATCATCATATATATGGTCTGATAATATATCATGATATTCTTGTAATTTTTCATTTAGTTTACAAATTTTATTTTCTATAGAGTATTTTTCAGAATACCTCTTCATAATTCCAAACTGATTTGTTGTTTTCCTGATGAATGTTAAAATTTTAGTTTTTTGTTCTTCATTACAATCAACTTCAAATAATGCATTAGTAAAATTTGATTGGAATTTATCAATTATTCTCTCAAAATTTTCTTTTCTTTTTGAAGATTTTGTTTGAGAATTCACTATAAATGTTGCAATTATGGCCGTTAAGAACAATTCAATAATTCCTAAGAAATCTAATTTAAAAAATTCTTTCCAACCATTATTTTTAATATTAATAACTGCTAAAAAGCAAAATATAATTGAAATTATAATTATAGTAGCGATTAATAATTTTTTTCTATTTTTCATTGTTAGCTTCTTTAATATATTTTTTTACTTTATATATTAGTTCTGGTTCTTCATTTGATATTAAAATTAGGTTATTTAATAATTCATCGCTACTATATCCTTTTCTAACTAAACCACCAAAACTTTCTTCTAAAAATGATGTTCCATAACCATATCCACCATCAAAATTAATTGTTAATTTTTCTTTATTTTCTAAACATTTTTTATATATAGGCTCTAATAAATTATTTCTAAAATCTTCACCAGAATATTGCCCATCAGCAATATATCTAGCACCTGGCGTTTTTGTATATTCATTTGCAATATTAATTATCACTTTTATCACTTTCCTTTCTTATTTTTACCTCCCAGTAAAAAATTGTACCTCTTAAATTATTTTCTAGTTCAGTACCAGCATTTTCTACTACTTTATTATATTCATTTAATTCTATTTTACCTTTACATGATATTATTTTTAAATTACTAATTTGGCCACTACGAAAATGTTCATAGATATCTGGCAAACCTTTTCCTCTGTTTTTTTCATGAGTTTGTGTCCTGAAATCACCGTTTAATGCAGATATTATATATTCATTATCCTTTTTTGTAAATATTTTTTCTATTGTTTTCTTTGCAACAGTAACTGGTATACCATCACCTGTGTCAACAAATGTAATTTCAATACATTCTTTATTGTGATTAACGGCTGCGAATAAATACCATGCTTTAATAAAACTATGCTTACTATTATATGCATGATTATGAGTATTAGTCATTAATTCAATAATCATTTTATATAAAAATTTTGTTTCAACATTTGAACAATTAAAGTAATTTTTAACAAATTCTATCAAGTTAGAAGCTTCTTCAACATTTACATTGCTTCCTGTTGAAATTTTAAGTTTGTTTCTTTTTTCCGTTTCTATATCAGTTTTTATGGTAGTATTTACATAATCTAAAAAACCTGAATCGATAAATATTTTTCTTGCAGTCGGATCATCTGGCAAATTACCTTTAATTTCTCTAATACCAGAGAAAACATCTTTAAAGTTCCTAATTATTGCTAATAAATACATCAAAGAGTCAATCGTCAAAGTTTTAACACTTTTGCAATCAAACATAAGTGCATTTACTTTATTTTTATTAAAAGGATTTTTTAATATTTGTATAGCACTATTAAAGTATTGTAAAGTTTCTTCAGGATTATTTACTAAACTTAATGTTGCAGGTGCAATTATTCTTTGATATATTTTTTTGCTTTTACTCAATTTTATTTTTTTTCTTTTCTTTTTTTTAGTTCTTTTTTTTAAGTTTTTTAGGTTCTGGTATTTTTTCCATTCTTTATATTCGGGACATTTAATTCTCATTCTTACCTCCTTTGCAACATAAATAAGTGCAAATTTATGTAAAATAATTTACTGAGATATATTATACCATTTTTTACAAAAAAAATAAATATTTTTTGCTTGATACCTAGCATTTTTTATGAATAAGTGATATAATTATACTGTAGCAGATGGAGGTAAAAAAGATGAAGAAAAATAATGATAATATTTTTGATATAAATAAAATTAAAAATACAATAATTGAGGGAGATACAATTGAAAATTTAAAAAGAATACCTGATGAAAGTATTGATTTAATATTTGCTGATCCTCCTTACTTTATGCAAACCGAAGGTGAACTGCATAGAACCGATGGAACAAAGTTTCAAGGTGTAGAAGATGAATGGGATAAGTTTTCAAGTTATAATGAATACGATAAGTTTTGTTTTGAATGGTTAAAAGAATGCAAAAGAATATTAAAAAAAGATGGTTCTATATGGGTAATTGGTTCATTTCAAAACATATATAGACTTGGTTATATAATGCAAAATCTAGATTATTGGATTTTAAATGATATTATATGGTCTAAGCCAAATGCTGCTCCAAACTTCGCAGGAACTAGATTTCAAAACTCTCACGAAACATTAATATGGTGTACAAAATCTAAAAAGTCTAAATATACATTTAATTACAAAACAATGAAATACTTAAATAATGAGAAACAAGATAAAAGTATATGGGATATTGGAATATGTATTGGTAACGAGAGACTTAAAGGAGACGATGGTAAAAAAATTCACTCAACACAAAAACCTGAAAAACTTTTATATAAAGTAATATTATCAACTTCAAAACCAAATGATATTGTTTTAGATCCATTTTTTGGTACAGGAACAACTGGTGCTATTGCTAAATTACTGGGAAGAAATTATATAGGTATTGAAAGAGAACACACTTATAATAAAGCAGCACAAGAACGAATTGATAAAGTAGTTCCTATAGATGATGATATTACAAATTTAAAATTAGAAGTAAAACCTCCTAAAGTTCCAATGAAAAAACTTGTAGAAGCTGGTATGGTTAAAGAAAACCAACCACTTTATAATAAAGAGGGAATTGAAATTTGTAAGGTAAATATTGATGGAAATGTATATGATAATGATGATGTTTTATCAATACATAAAATGTCTGCAAAATATTTAAACAGAACAAATAATAATGGATGGGATTATTTTTATATAAAAGAAGATTGTCTCATTTCAATAGATGAGTTAAGATATAAATATAGTAATATGGAGGTAAAACATGGTTAATATTATAGAATATGATGAATTTGTAGAAGAATTAAAAAAAACAGTATATAAAAATGCTAAAGCTGATTTAATTAATAAGGTTGCTAGTAATCCTGACAGGTACATAGGAATATTTAGACCTACGACACCAGAATTAAAGCTAATTCAAAATATAACTCAATCACATGAAATTAGTTTTGGTGATTTTGTTGAGGATATAATAACTGAATATTTAGGAAAATATTATAGAAATCTTGAAAAGAGAGCGACATATAATGGAGAGGTTATTTTGTTTGACCAATTGTTTGAATATAATAATAAAATATTCATGATTGAACAGAAAATGAGAGATGACCATGATTCAACTAAAAAAAGAGGACAGTTTGAAAATTTTATAAAAAAAATTGATTATTTAAAAGAAACATATCCCGCTAAAGAAATTGAAGCTGGAATGTGGTTTGTTGATCAAACTTTAGTAAAAAACAAAAGATATTATTTTAGTCAAATGCAACAGTATCACGATGATAGAGTTAAACTTCATTTATTTTATGGAGATGAATTTACAACTTATTTAGATAAAGTGGCTGTTTGGGATGAAATGACAGAATACTTATTCAAATGGAAAATGTCAGAAGAAAATAAAATTGAACTTAATTTTGAAGAAGACTGGGAAGAAACAAAAAAAGAGTTAAAAGAAAATGTTTCAAAAAATTCTTGGAAAAAAATTATAAATAATAAGCAAGTTGTTGATGAAATATTGCCTATATTATTTCCAACTAAAAAGTATTTAGAAATTTTAAAAGAATTAAATCTATTATAAAAATCATCCATATTTCATCCATAATTTTGGGATACCATCCATGATATGGATGATTTTTTTGCTGATTTTTTTCAATGTTTTAGGGGTTTTTGTCTAGAATTATGGAGTAATTGCTCCATAATTTTCAATACATTTTGCAAGTGCAAAATAAGAAATGATAGCATCATAAAGCCCTATATTATATATGATTGTATATGGTAGTGCTATCATTCCCTTTATCCTGCTTTATTTATTATTACTAATTTTTTCATTTTCTACTGCATTAGGAATTGGTTTAAATACTAATCCAAAAGATAAATTGTTCTTTTTGAATAAGTTAAAATCTTGTATAGGAATAATTTTTAATAATTCATAATTTGGTGGAATTTCAGTATCCAAAATGGCTTTACCATCTTCTTCTTTATCATCCTTATTCTCTTTATATTCTATATCAATGTATTCTCTTAAATAACCTAAATATTTATTAATTTGTTTTCTTTTCATGGGAGATGATACTAGAGTCATTTTTTCTTCATGGTTAATTTCAAATGGTAATTTAAAATCAAAAGCACCTGCTTGAACTAACTTAACAGCAGTATTAATAAAACTACTTCTAAAATTTAGTTGTTTAAAAATTAAATTACCTTTAGAATCTTTATCAATAATAATATTATCTATATATTTTGATATAAATTGTTGTTTTTCTTCTTTAGTTTTAATATCCCATTCAAATTTATAAAATTCTTTTTCTTTATAATTGTCATCAATAGTCATCTTTTCAATATCTCTACGAGCCATTACTTTTTCTGGTGTAAAAGTATGAACGTTTAATTTACTAACTTCTTGTTTTTTGGCACTTAATATTTCCAACTTTTCATTTATCTTTTTTAAATCTTCTTCAAAATCGTTTAATTCTACAACACCTGTCATATAGGCTTTCTTAATTCTTTCTTTTTGTTTAATATAACCATCAATTTCTTTATCTAGATCAATACTATAATTTTTATCTTTTTTGTCCGCTAATATTGGTAAAAAGAACTTATTACACATCTGTTCAAATTCAATAAAGTCATATATTACCTTTATCATAAATTCTTCAATATAATCTTCTCTTAAATTAAAATGACAAAATTCACAATTATAATAAATATATTTTTTCTTTTTACCACCTGAACCTTTACATTTCATTATTCGTCCACATTTAGGACACAATAGTTTTTGAAAGAAAAGGTAAGTTCTTGTTCTTGTGTAAGTCCTTTGATTAGATATTTTTTGAGTTTGGCATTCTTCCCACATAGCACGAGTAATTATTGGTTCAACAACATTCATATAAATAACAGTATCACGACCAATTTTTTTAGCAATTCTTTTATATTGTTCGTAGTCTCCCATGTATATTCTATTATTTATAATTTTTTCAATATCGGTATCATACCATGTTTTATTTAATAATTCTTCTTTATTAAATATATTAGATATTTGTTGATAACTATTTCCATTCAAATAAAGATTAAATATTCTTTCAACAATATGTTTTGTTGTTTCATCAATTATAGTCTTTTTATTACCATCCTTTTTATATCCAAGTGGTACAACTCCAGGCAAATGTCCAGATTTAATAGCACCATTTAAACCAAATTTAGTTCTTTCTGATACTATTTCAATTTCAAGTTGAGATAGAACAGTTAACATTCTTACAAAGAATCTACCATTAGCAGTACTAGTATTTACATCATCTCTATCACATACAAGATAACAATTATATTTTTCTAAAATATTAATTAATTCTTCTAAATCACGAACTGAACGAGTAACTCTATCTAATTTATAAGCAACAATATAGTTTATTTTACCATTTTTAACATCACTTAACATTTCTTGAAATTGTGGCCTATGTTCCATATCTTTAGCACTTATACCAGCATCTTCATATACTTTAAAAACATTATAGCCTTTAAATTCACATAAACTTAATAGTTTTTCTTTTTGCTCTGGTAAACTAAAACCTACACGCGCTTGATCATCTGTGCTAACTCTTATATAAATACCAGCATTTTTTACTTCTTCTTCAAACATTCTTATCCTCCTTAACAAAAAAGAGTGAAGTAATATTTAGGCTATAAATACTACTTCACCCATAGGTTTATTTTTATCTATAACCATTATAACACAGATTTTGAAATTATTTTAAATTTTTAATAAAGTCTTTTAAATCAGATAATCTTATTTTGGTATTTAAATCTTTATAATAAGCAAATTCGTGTCCATTAAACAAAAGATATGTATTACCATTAATAATCGCTCTATGAGGTTCTAAATAGCCTATATTAGTAGGTTCTAACTTTAACAAACCACCATTTATGAAAATAGGTTTAGTATTATTTAATTTGCAAGACCATTCAACTTTCTTTTTTAATTCGTAGTTTATTTTAATTTCTTGTTTGATTATTTTTATCATAATATCATCAACACCTTTCTTAAACGACAAAAAAATCAATCATTTCTGATTGATTTAATCATTAACATCGCTTTGGTGCGACGATTTTTGCTTCTGGAGCAGGTGATGGGAATCGGACCCACGTTATTAGCTTGGAAGGCTAGAGTTCTACCATTAAACTACACCTGCGTTTCTTAGAACATTTATCATTTTACTTAAAAATATATACTTTGTCAATAGTTTATTTATTATTTTATGGGTATAAATATTATAATTTGAGTAAACAAGTAAATTTAAAATTAAAATAAACATATATCTTTTAAGAATTAAGAGAGAATATCATATTAAAAAATGATAAAATAATATAATTATATATATAATAAAAAATTGTAATAATTATTTATTAATAGTATTTTTATTTATACTTATTATATTTGATAACATTTATATTTGTATATTTTATATTATTAAATTGCAAATAATTATACTTTATAATATGTTTTAAATGTAGTATAATAATATTAAATATAGGGGTTTAATATTAAGAAAATAAGTAATAATAATAGTGTAATTATGCAAAAAAATATATTTATTGTAAAAATATAATAAAATATAGTATAATATTTAAGACCAAGGAAGGTGTATATTTTAATGAAAAAAAGAAAAAGTAATAAGCAAGATAATATAGTATTATTTGTATTACTTGGAATATTGTTTGTTTGTTTTATAGTAATTGGGATATTATTTTTTAAGAATTTCTACTTAGGAGCGAGTTCAAGTAAATATGGTGATAGATTAGATGGTATTGATGAACATGCTTTAAGTGATACTTTAAGTGATGATATAGCATCAATTTATAAGGAAGAGAGTTCTGTTAATAAAACAGTGGTTGATATAGAAGGAAAAATCATTTATGTAATCATTGACTTTAAAGAATCTATAAAAGTATCTAATGCTCAAGCTTTAGCTATTAAGTCATTAGATAAAATAGGAGATGATAATTTAAAATATTATGAAGTTCAATTTATACTTACATATTCTGGTAGTGAAGAAAATAATAATTTTCCTGTATTTGGTTCTAAGAATGCAAATAGTTTGAAGGTAGTATGGTGATTTAAATGAAAATAAAAAAGAAAAAAAGTATTATAATACTTATTTCTATTATAATTGTATTAATTATAATATTTTTAGGCACATTATATTACATTTCTAGTACTGTTAATAAATATTCTTATAATGAAAAAAAATGGTTAAATAGCAACAGAGATAAAACACTTGATATTTATATTGAACCAAATTTACCTGTATTCTCAAATGATGGACAAGGTGTTTATTATAATTATTTAACAGCACTTAAAACAGATACTGGTCTTAATTTTAATATTGTTACTACTGATGAGTCTAATGTTAATTTAGTTAATAAAAATAGTATCAATGAAAATGATGTCATATTTTATAAGGATCATTATGTTATAATAGGTAATGAAGATGTAAGTGGATTAACAGATTTGAATTATAAAGTTCTTGGTATTTTATCAACTGATGAAGATGCTATTAAATATTATTTAACTGAGTATAATCAAATAACATTTAAAAAGTTTGAGACATTTGATGAATTAAAGGCTGCTTACATTAATAAACAGATTCACTATTTAGTAGTTCCAATGTACAAATATATTGATAAAATTATTGAGAGTGATTATTCTATTGTATATCATTTAGATGGATTATATTCATATTATTGTCTTAATTTTGATGATAATAATGAAAACTTAAAAGGAATAATGACTAAGTTTTACAATAGATGGCATAATAAATCAAATGAAGAAATTAATTCAGCATTTCTAAATGTATATTATGATATTAAAAAATATACTGAACTTGAAAAGGCTTCTATCACTAACGAAGATTTTATAGTAGGTTATATCAATAATATACCTTATGAAGGTAAAATTAGTCATGATTTTACTGGGCTTACTAATACTTTTTTAACAAAATTTGCTGATATGACTGGGGTTACTTATAAATATATTGAATATAAAGATACCAAGGAATTATCAAATGCTTTATCTGATAAAAAAATAGATTTAATGTTAAATTATTATTCACTTAGTAGTAGTAATTATGATAGTAGTAGAACTCTTGGAAGTAGTGAATATGTTGTTCTTGCGCATAGAAATAATAACATAGTTGTAAATTCATTATATAGTTTAAAAAATATTAATGTAGATATGATTGCCAATATGAATTTGAAATATAGTATGGCTAGTAAAAATTTATTTGAGATAAATGATTTTGCTAGTATAGAATCTATGATTAAGAATGTAAATGAAGATTCTATAATAATAGTTGAAAAAGAAGTATATGACTATTATAAGGATACATCTTTGAAAAACTATAGTATTAGATACACGGATAGTATTAAATTAAATAATTCATTTTTATTTAATAAAGATAATGAAGCATTTAATAAGTTATTTGATTTTTATCTTAGTACACTTAGTACTAATGAGGTAAAAAATGAAAGCGTATATGATGTTGTAAAAACTTTAAAAAATAATAGAGTGTTTAATTTTATAGTTAGTAATTTAATATATTTAGTTATTGCTATATTAGTACTATCATTTAGTGTATATGCAATTATTAAGAAATTAATGAATAATAAGAAGAGTAAGAAAGAAGATAGACTTTATTATTTTGATGTAATGACTAATTTAAAAAATAGAAATTATTTAAATGATAATATAGATTCTTGGTCATCAACTAAGGTATATCCTCAGGCAATTATAGTAATTGATATTAATAATTTAAAAATGTTAAATGATAAGTATGGTCATGAAGCAGGAGATAATCAAATTAAAGCGGTTGCAAGTGTTTTGATAAAAACTCAAAGAGATAATTCAGAAATAATGAGAACTGATGGAGATGAGTTTATTATTTATTTAGTAGGATATGATGAAAAGAAGATAGGAACATATATTCATAAATTAAATCGAGGAATAACTGCATCTTTAGTAAATAAAGATTTTGGAGTGTCTATTGGATATGCAATGATTTTAAATGAACAAACTACAATTGATGATGCAATAAATGATTCTATAAGTATGATAAAAAAATCTAAAGCAAAATAAGGGAAGTAATATGAAAAAAACTATTAATTCAGTATTAAATATGTTATCTAGAAATGAACTTAGAATATTGCCAGGGAGTCTTGCATACTCTTTCTTTGTGGCTTTAGTACCAATTGTGTCATTAATATTTTATGTAGCAACTACATTTAATTTACCAAATGATATAATACTTAATTTTATATCGATCACTTTTCCTAGTGGTGTAGCAGAATTAATAGAGCCTGTGTTTGATACTAGTTTATCGCTTAAATCATTTATACCAATTATATTAGGTATTACTGTTGCAATGAATGGATGTGGTTCAATAATAATTGCAAGCAATACTATTTATGAATGTAAAAGTTCATCAATAATTAAAAAATTTGTAAAATCATTAATAATAGTTATAGTTTTAACATTATTGTTTACATTTATATTTATTGTTCCGTTACTTGGTACTACAATTATTAATTTAATAGCTACATTTACAGATTTTATATCTATAAATAGAATATATATAGATAGACTATACTTTCTATTACAAGTACCAATATCTATGCTAATTATATTTTATATAGTTAAATTTATTTATATAATTGCACCGGATGAAAGAATATCTAGAAAAAGTGTTAACAAAGGAAGCTTATTTACAACAATTACTTGGTTGATTGTTACAATAGCATTTTCTTATTATATTAATAATATAGCAAGATATGATGTTTTATATGGAAATCTTGCTAATGTTGTAATTTTGTTATTTTGGTTTTATATAATGGCTTATATATTTGTTATAGGATTATGTATGAATAAAGATATAAGTGATAAAAATATAGAAAAAACAAATTCTTTAAAGTTAGAAGAA
The DNA here is from genome assembly GCA_051872765.1 of Bacilli bacterium. Lineage (GTDB taxonomy): Bacteria > Bacillota_I > Bacilli_A > RF39 > UBA660 > CAG-1000. The sequence continues at coordinate 16,657 of JBJEED010000059.1, forward strand.
ATCAGAAAAAAAGTTAAAAAAAATAAATAGTGTTTATAATTCGACACTATTTTTAATTATTATTAAATATAATCATATTATGATGAAAGTAAAAATATTTGATGAAAACCATGAAAAAGATTTAGAAAAAAATATTAATGCATTTTTAGAAACTAATAAAGATGTAATTGATATTCAGTTTAGAACTGCAGTTTCTATATTTGGAGAAGAGCAAGTATATTGTTTTTCTGCGATGATAATGTATAAAGGATAATAAAACACAATCTTTAAATTGTGTTTTTTAGTAATGTGTTAATAATGTAGCAATAATAAATCCTAATATATTAGTTATAACTATAAAATAAAGTATCATTTTAAAGTAGCTAAATCCTGTTGAGGAATTAGTCATTTCTAATTTTGGACCAACATTATTATTTGTAAACTCTTCTATTTGGGAATCAGTCATTAAATCAGGAGTGGATTTTAATAACATTTTTAACTCTTCTTCACTTAGTTTTTCTCCTCTTGCATATCTCATAACCAATTCTTCATATTTTTCATCTTGAATAGTTTTAGTAACTGGTTGGTTGTTTTGATTATTTGTATTTTTAATATAATCAGTTATATCAATTTCATTTGGATTTGGTGAATTTTGTTGTTGAAGAGGTGTATTTTCGCTATTAGTTTGTATTGGCTTATTAGCTTCATCAATAGCGTTGACATCAAATATTGCTTCAATTTCTTTTAGGCCATCTATAGATAATATATATTTAGCATTTTGTGTTAGTACTAAAGATTCAAATTTTGCTCCAAGTACTTTTTTTATTTCATTAACAATAGTAAGCTTATCTCTTAACTTTTCATCACTTATAATTTGAAATTTATATCTACCTGAAATCTCAATTGCAAAATGTTCTACTAATAAATCATTAAGCAATTTCCCATATTCTACTGATTTAGTTTCATTTCCTACTTGAATATCTTTATTGCATGTAATATGAATTATACTATAAAGCATTTTTCTTAATATTGCTCCTTGTATATCAAGTGCATTGTTATAACTTTTTAATTCATCAATGTTAACAAAATCTGTCTTATTTATTAAATCTATTTTATCTTGAGGCAAATTATTTTTAAATCTATCTAATATACATGTTTTAAGTATAGACTGAAACTGTTTTAATTTTTCAATAGTTTCGTTAGACATAACTACCTCATCTCCTTATTTTCTTATATTTAGTATATAATATTTTAAGGTTATTTACAACTTTTTTTTTGATTAGAGTTATGCTATAATATTTATGATTATTAATGGAGGTGGGTTTATGAAAGTAATATTTTTGCAAGATGTAAAAAAACAAGCAAAGAAAGATGAAATTAAAGAAGTTAAAGATGGATATGCTAATTATTTAATTTCAAATAAACTTGCAGTACCTTATACACAAAAGAGTGTATCAGTGCTAAATAGTGAGATACAAGCACGAGAAGAAGCAGAAAATGCTCTTATTGAAGAATGTAATAAAATAAAAAATAAACTTGAAAATAAAGTTATAACTTTTAAAGTAAAAACTGGAGAAAATGATAAAGTTTTTGGTAGTATAACTACTAAGCAAATAAGTGAAGAATTATCTAAATTAGGATTTAATATTGATAAAAAGAAACTAGAATTAACAAATGAAATTAATGTATTAGGTTTTCATGATGTTAAAGTAAATCTTCATAAAAAGGTAACATTTAATATAAGAGTATCATTAATTAAGGAGTAGAGGTGAATTAAAATGGCAAGAAAAGAACCTCAAAATATTGATGCTGAAATTGCTGTCTTAGGGTGTGGTTTTTTAGAAAAAACAGCATTAGATAAGATAATGGATGAAGTAAGTGACGATATGTTTTATAGTGAAGCCAATAAATTAATTTATAAAACTATGAAGAATCTACATATAAATAACATTGCAGTAGATGCAAATACTGTGTGTAATGAACTTGATAAAAGTAAGAGTTTATCATTAGTTGGTGGAGTAGAATATATTGCTGAAATTATTAATTCTGTACCAAGTACAGCAAATTTGAATTATTATATTAAAATTATATTTGATAAGGCTATTCTTAGAAATTTAATATCTAAAGCAACTAAAATACAAGAAGAGTGTTATGATGAACAAGATAGTGTAGTTGATATTGTTGAAAATGCTGAGAGAAATATTCTTAGTGTATATAATGATAGGCTTGGAAGAGATATCAAAAAAATACAAGAAATACTTCCTGAACTTCAAAAGAATATGGAAATATTAGCTGAATCTAAGACTGAATTTACTGGCATTAGAACAGGATACTATGATTTTGATAATATGACTCGTGGTCTTCAAAAGAAACAAGTTATTATCATAGCAGGTCGTCCAGGTTGTGGAAAGAGTGCTTTTTCATTGAATATAGCATTAAATGCGGCGATTAATGAACATAAGAGTATAGCATTTTTTTCTCTTGAAATGGGCGCTGAAGAAATCATGAAGAGAATGTTTGGAGTAGTAGGTAAAATTGATGGTGATGTATTAAAAACTGGTAAACTTAAAAATACTGATTGGAAAAAGTGGAATGAAGCTATGAGCGAACTTTCTGATACAAAATTTTACATAGATGATTCAGGTGGTCTTACAGTTAGTGAAATTAGAAGAAAATGTAGAAAATTAAAGAATTCTGATGATGGGTTAGACTTGATAGTAATAGATTATTTACAATTATTATCAAGTTCTGCTAAATATTCTGGACAAAGGGTACAAGAGGTAAGTGAAATAAGCCGTGATATAAAAAAACTTGCTATGGAACTTGATATACCAGTAATTGCTCTTGCTCAATTATCGAGAAGTGTTGAGCAAAGAAAAGGTGATGATAGCAAGCCAAAACTATCAGATTTAAGAGAGTCAGGTTCTATTGAACAAGATGCCGATATAGTACTATTTTTGCATAGTGATGCTTATGGAAAGTATGATGGAAATGTAAATAGAAAAGTAGAATTATTAGTGGCAAAACATAGGGCTGGTCAAACTGGAAGCGTAGATTTATTATTTAAAATGAATACTGGTTCGTTTGATAATTTTATAAATAGGGAAGATGATAATGAATAAAGAAAAAATATCTATAAGTCAAATAATATTTATTTTATTTACAATTTTAATAATTGTATATTTTTCATTGACATTTAAACCTGTTACTCCTAAAGTAAATAATTATTATCAAGTATACTTAGGTGGAGAAAAAATTGGTTTAATTGAATCTGATAAAAAGTTATATGATTTGATTGATGCAGAACAAAATGATATTAAAGAAAAATATAATGTTGATAAAGTTTATTCACCAACTGGCCTTGAGGTACATCCAGTATCAACTTATAATAATAATACATTAACTGTACAAGAAATATATGATGAAATTAAAGATATTGATCCATTTACTATTTTAGGTTATGAAGTTACGATAAAGTATGATAATAGTGAAAAGAAAAAACTATATATTTTAGATAAATCTATATTAGATACAGCTGTAAAAAATACTGTTTTAGCTTTTATTAGTGAAGAGGAATATAATAATTATTTAAATGGTACACAGCCAGAGATAATAGATGAGGGTAGAGAAATAACTGATATTTATTTGGAAAGTCAAGTTACCATTAAAAAAACATATATATCAACTCAAGAACATATTATAACACAAGCAGATGAACTTAGTATGTATTTCTTATTTGGTAGTACTGATTTAGAAGAAACATATAAAGTAAAAGATGAAGATACACTAGAAACTATAGCATATAATCATCAAATGGGTGTAGAAGATATATTAATAGCAAATCCTGATTTAGGAGGTGTAAATGCATTATTAGCGATAGGTCAAGAATTAAATGTAGCAGCAATAGATCCTTTATCTAATATAGTTATTGAATCATTTGATACAGAATACCAAACAATTACATATGATACTAAGGTTGAGTTTGATAATACATTAAATGGAGATCAATCATATGTAAAGCAACAAGGTTCAAATGGTATGAGTAAGGTAGTTTATGCAACTAAGGAAATGAATGGAGTTATTTTATCATCATCTCTTGTATCAGAAGAAGTAATAACAGAAAAAGTAGATAAAATAATAGTATATGGTTCTAAAAATGTAGTTTATTATGGAAATACTACTTATTGGGCTTGGCCTACTAGTAAACCATTTAGAATATCATCTGGTTATGGTTATCGTACACATCCAATACAAGGAAAATATCATTTTCATCCAGCAATCGATATTACTGGTACTAAGAGTAAAAATATATATGCTATACAATCAGGTACAGTAACTGCGGCTGTTAAGAGTGGATATAATAGTGGTGCTGGTAAATATGTTAAGATTGATTTTGGAAATGGTTATGTAGCAACATATATGCATTTATCTCAGGTAAATGTTAATAAAGGAGATAAAGTGGAAAAAGGACAAATTATTGGTATTATGGGAAGAACAGGTAGTGCCACTGGCGTACACTTACACTTCCAAGTACAAAAAAATGGTCAAAATATTAATCCATTTACTTTATATAAATGATAAAAGTAATTTGTATTGGTAAAATAAAAGAGAAATATTTAAATGATTTAATTAATGATTATAAACAGAGAATATCTAAATATCATAAAATTGAAATAGTTGAACTTAAAGATAGTAATATACAAAGTGAGGGTGTAGAAATATTAAGAGTATTAAATGATAAAGATTATAATATTTGTATGGATATAAATGGTATTAAATTATCATCTATAGAATTATCAAATTTAATATCAAAAACATTTAATAATAGTTATGGAAATATTACATTTATAATAGGAGGTTCAAATGGAATAAGTGTTGATGTGAAAAATAAATGTAATATGATGTTGTCTGTATCTGATTTAACTTTTCCACATGGTTTATTTAGAGGAATACTATTAGAACAAATATATAGATCATTTAAAATATTAAATAATGAAAGTTATCATAAGTAATTGTGATAACTTTTAATTTTTAGTAAAATTAAATAAGAAGGTGATATATATGATAGGAAATGATTGGGATGTAGTCTTATCTTCAGTATGGAAAAGCGAAGGGTTTAAAAAGTTTATGAATAATGTAAAAAAAGAATACAAAATACATACTTGTTATCCTTTGTATAATAATATTTTTAATGCTTTAAAACAAACATCATATAAAGATACAAAGATAGTAATTTTAGGTCAAGATCCATATCATGGAGAAGGAGAAGCACATGGACTTTCATTCAGTGTCCAAAAAGGTGTAAAGTTGCCACCTAGTTTACAAAATATATTTAAAGAACTATACGATGACTTAGGAATTAAAAATGGCAGTAGTGGTGACTTAACTCCTTGGGCAAAAGAAGGAGTATTACTTTTAAATAGCGTATTAACAGTAGTAAAAGATACTCCAGCCTCACATAAAGATTTAGGTTGGCAATTACTTACCGATCATATTATAAAACTTCTTAATTTAAAAGAAGATCCAGTTGTGTTTATATTGTGGGGAAACTTTGCAAGAAGTAAGAAGAAATATATATCAAATCCTAAACATTTAATAATAGAAAGTGCTCATCCAAGTCCATTTTCAGCAAGAAATGGTTTTTTTGGCAGTAAGCCATTTTCAAGAGCAAATAATTTTTTAAAAAAGAATAATATAAAAGAAGTGAATTTTACACTTCCAAATCATTTTGAAGATTAACAACTAATTCTTTTCCTTCTAGTATAGTTTGTAAATTTAATTTTTCAAATTTTGAAATTATATTATAAGGAAATTTTTTAATCATATTGTTATATTCAAGAACATATTTGTTATAAAATGTTCTAAGAGCTACTACATATGTCTCCATATCTTCAAATTTATCAATTAATTCTCTAAAACTCTTTAATTCTCTAGTCTTTTGATTATCTTCTTTTATTTGTAATATTTCACTATAACACTTATCTAATAAAGAATCATTAATATTAGAAATCTCATTAATGTCCATTTCTTTAATTTCATCAAATAACTTAATATTAATTTTATATTTATTTTCAACAAGTTCAATAAGTTTAACAACTATATTATGTTTTTCCTTCATTTTATCAATATAATCATCTTCAGAATTGTCTAATTTATATTTTAAATTATTAATTTTTTCATTATAATATTTAAATAATATTACCACAAGTAAAATAGTAGTAATAATAAAAGCAAATATTAATTCTATTATATTAAACATCTTCATATTATCACATCCTAAAAATATTATAACAAAGATTAATTATTTTTTAAAGAGTTATTTAGCATAAGTAATTTTATCATCGAATTCAACAAAGTCTAAATAAATCATTAAAATTAAGTAATTTTTATCATTATCAACATCATAAATAACTAAATTATCTCTACCAGCATGTTCTATAATTCCAACAAAAACTCTATCTCTCCATTCAACTGAATCACTAAAAGATGCATGAACTCTGACTTTTTTACCTATATTATTTCTAAGTATATTTTCAATATAACTTTGTTCCATACTTATATTTTCATTATAAACACCACTTTGGTTAGTATCTCTAATTGAATCATTTACAAATATTGGTGTTTGATAATAACTACCATTCATTTAAATCACTCTCCCTATATTTATTTAATGTAAATAAAAATTAATTGTGATGAATTAATTATAAAAAAGTGTTAATATTATTTATAAGAGAGGTATTTCTATGAATGATATTTTAAAAAAAGAACGCCTAAAAAAAATGAGAATTGTATTAATAATAGTACTACTATTAATACTTATACCTACTGGGACTTATATTACAATAACTACTATTAATAATGGTAAGAAAGAAAATAATAATCAAAATACTCCCACACAATCTGATGATGTAGTAATAGACTTTACTAATTTAGATATAAAGGATGTATTAAATGGTACTTGGTATAGTTGCCAAGAAGATTTTTGTTATGGTTTTACATATGATAAAGAAAATAATTTCACGATATTAGGAGAAGTATTATCTGATGGGATATTTAGTGGCAATATTAAAGAAGTAAATAAATTAAGTGAATATAGATATGAATTATTAATCCATCATCCTAAAGTAGAGTGTAATGACTTTGGTAAGATTAGTGAAGATGAGTGTGAGATATTGTGTTCAGAATTATTATGTACGGAAGAATATAGAACATATCAAGTAGATATCAGAAATTTAGAGCAAAAAAGAATATATATAAAAGTAGTTGATATAGATGACTATTTTGATAAATTTACCTCTTTTGATTATTCGTATGATATTAATATGCCATATGATGACAATCATGCTGTAATAGAAAAATTTAAAAATAATATGATATATTTAGATGAGTAAAAAGTACATTTATATACTTTTTTATTAATATTATTAAGTATAAATGTAAATGTTATGTATAAATAGGATAATAATTAAAAATAAATCTTAATAGATATGTAAATCAAATATTTTAAAAATAAATAAAATAGTTATTTTATAAACAAATTATCAATGATAAAATAATTTGTTTTTTAATTTTAATACTTTTTTAACAATCATATTTATATGATTAATTCTTTTAATTTATTTGTATTTATTTTATAATTAATATAAGAAAATTATAGAAAGGATTATGATTTAATATCATATTAAAGTATTATGAATATAAAAGTTGGAGTATCTAATCATCATGTTCATTTAACTCGTGAAGCATTAGATATATTATTTGGAGAAGGTTATGAACTTAATGTAAAAAATTATTTAAAACAAAAAGGACAATTTGCAGCAGAAGAACAAGTAAAGATACATAAGAATGGAAAGACCCTTGAACATATTAGAATAGTTGGGCCATGTAGAGATTATACACAAGTTGAGTTACTTGAAAAAGATAATGATTTTTTTGGGATAAATGCCCCTATTAGAACAAGTGGAGATTTAAAAGGAAGCGAAAGCGTTATGATTGAGGGACCTAAAGGGATTTTTATGGCTAAAGAAAGTACAATAATCGCTGATAGACATATTCATATGAGCGCAGATGATTTAAAAAAATTTGGTAAATCAAAGGGAGATATCGTAATGGTTAGATGTGAAAATGGTGTTGTTATGGATAATGTACATATTAAATCTGATGATACTTGTGTACTTGAGTTTCACATTAATAAAGATGAGGCAATAGATTTGGGTATAGAAAGTGAGATGGTTGTTAATATATGTTAAAATTAGAGCATGTTACTAAATATTATGAAGATTTTAGAGCCGTAAATGATTTATCATTTGAAATACATGAGGGAGAAATATTTGGTCTACTTGGTATTAATGGAGCTGGTAAAACTACAACATTTAGAATGATTATGGGTTTGCTTGATATAACAGAAGGCAAAATTACTTTAGATGGTAAAAAAATAGATTATAGTATGAGTGATAAAATAGGTTTTTTAACAGAGGAGAGAAGTTTATTGCCATCTAAGACTGTTCTTGAACAAGTTATTTATTATGGTGTATTAAAAGGAATGAAACCAAAAGTAATAGAAGAAAAACTTGATAAGTATTTAAAAGAATTTGGTATTGAAGATTATAAAAATAAAAAAATAAAAGAATTATCAAAAGGTAATCAACAAAAAATACAATTTATAACTAGTATAATACATGATCCAAAACTTCTTATATTAGATGAACCATTTAGTGGTTTAGACCCAATAAATGTAGAAATATTTAAAAAAGAAATATTAAGACTTAAAAAGAATAATACAATTATAATATTCTCATCACATATGATGGATCATATTGAATATTTTTGTGATTCACTTGTAATACTTGTTAAGGGAGAGGCAATATTACAAGGTAAATTAACCAAAATAAAAGAAGATTATAAAAGAAAGAACATTAAAGTTATTGCTGATTTAGAAGAAGAAGAGATAAAAAAAATAGATGGTGTAGTAAGTGTTGAAAAAAATAAGGAAGAGTATACAATTAAAGTAGATGATAATGATGTAGTACCAGCAGTATTTAAAAAGATTTCTAAATGTAAAAGAGTAGAAAAATTTGTTGTAGAGGCTCCTACATTGAATGAAATATTTATAAGTAAGGTAGGTGAATCATATGAAAAATAAGTTTAATTTTCTAACTAAAGAAAGTATTAAAAGTAAAATTAATACAAAGGCATTTAAAATAATAAATATATTTTTATGTTTGTTATTAATAATACTTATAAATATAGATGGAATTATTAAATTATTTGGTGGAGATTTTAATGAGCTTGTAAATATATATATATATGATGAATTAAATGTTAAAGATAAATTAATAGGTGTGATGAATGAAAATTCATTTAATTTGCTTGACAGTTATAATGCAAAAATAAGTGAAACTGATAAAAGTTTGGAAGATTTAAAAAAAGAAATAATTGAGGAAGAAAGTTCAGACATTATAATTCATATAATTCCAAATGAAGAGGTAAGTATTGAGAATATATTTAGTGCTGAGGTTATATCATATGAATATATAGATAATTTATTATTGCAAGAAATAAATAGTTCAATAAATCAAGTTAAAACTCAAATGGCACTTGATATGAGCAATATAAGTGATGAATTATTACAAGCAATTAACAAAAGTGTTAATATTGAAAGAGTATTACTAAATGAAGATTTAGATCCAAATGATGAATTAATGAAATTAATAGGTGCGATTATTACAATAATATTTGTAATGCCAATATTTATGCTAATAGTAACAATTGTTCAAATGATTGGAGCAGAAATAAATGAGGAAAAAACTTCTAAAGGAATGGAAATAATTATATCTAGTGTTTCTCCTCAAACACATTTCTTATCTAAATTAGTATCATCTAATTTATTTGCTTTATTACAAACAGGACTATTAATTATATATGGATTAATTGGAAGTCTTATTAGAATGTTGACTAATGGTTCTATGAATATTGGAAATATATTAAGTGGAATTGCAAGTTCAGAAAATGTTAATGTAAGTGCAACAGAAATATTAAATTTAATAAGTCAAAGTGATATGTTAGCAAGACTTAAAATGGGTATTCCATTTTTTATAGTATTAATATTATTAACATTTATAGTGTATACATTATTTATAGGTATACTAGCAAGTATTACAACTAGTATGGAGGATTTTAATCAAATACAAACACCAGTAATGATATTTTTAATGGCAGGATATTTTTTAGCAATATATAGTTCGATGTTTCAAGGATCATTATTTTTAAGAATTATGTCCTATATACCATTTATATCAGGTATACTTTCTCCGGTTATGTATGCGTTAGGTGAAATAGCAATTTTGGATTTATTTATATCAATAGCATTATTAATAGGAACTGTATTTCTACTTTATAAGTATGGTCTTAAAGTTTATAAAGTTGGAATTCTTAACTATTCTTCAAGTAATTTATGGAAAAAAATATTTAGAGCATTAAAAAATTAACTAAAAGTTTATATGGTGTATTATTAATTTAATAAAATAGTGTATTAATTAAGTGACAAAAAAATATAATTGTGTTATAATATAGCACTGATAAAAAAGGGGGAAAAATAAAATGAAAAAAATAGATAGTTTGGTTTTATCAAGTATTCCCAAAGAATACTATAATAGATATGTAGGTGAGGGGATGATTGGGAAATGTTATATCACAAGTAATAATGATTTATATAAGGAATTTATAAATAGGCGGGATGATTATGCAATTATTAAATCATTAGCTGAAACATTTAAATCTTCTCACTTAGCATTTCCTCATACTTTTATATTTTTGGAGGATGATTTAGGAAAGCTAGTAGGTTATTTAAGAGATTATATTGATGGGAATACATTAGATAATCTGCCCTTAAGTACTAAAATGGATGATTTTATTCAAGCATTATGTGAGTTTGAAAAAGATTTATATCAAAATACTATGTTTGGTCTTGAATATAGAGATTTACATGCTGGAAATATGATTTATACACCAAATAATCAAATAGTTGCGATAGACACAGAAGGATATGACATGTCATATGAAGAAACTAAAAGAAGAATAATAGATAGTTTATATGAGTTATACTATACAATTTGTGGAGATATGTTAAGAGTTGGATATATTCAAGATACTAATGTTAAAGAAATAATTAATAGATCTGCAAGAATTGGTTATTCAGAATTTTTAAGGACTTCACAAATGTTAGAAGTTTTAATATCTTATTTAGAAAATAAGAAGAAATGTAAAATAGAAACATATGGAGATTTAAAAAGTAAATTGGTATTAATGAAAAGGAGGTAATGTATGGCTAGAATAGCAATTGATATTGATGATACATTAACTAATAGTTCAAAAGTAGTAAGAGAATATGCAATATTACATGATAGTGAATATTCAAATGATAATACACTTATAAATAATTTAGATAATATGTTAAGAGGATTTACTAAGAATGAAGCTATTGCTAAATTTTATAAAGACTATGGTATTGAAATGGCTGATAAAGCTCAAATAAAACAAGATGCTCGTGAGGTAATAAATAAATTAAGAAAAGATGGACATGAGATTGTTATAATAACTGCAAGAAGTGATAATTATTATAAAGATAGTTATGCATTCTGCAAGAATTACTTAGATAGAAATGAAATTAAATTTGATAAATTAATAACATCACAATTATATAAAGTTAAAGCATGCCAAGAAGAGGGAATAGATATTATGATTGATGATGGAGTTGATACTTGTGATAACTTAAATTCACTAGGAATTAAAGCCTTTTTGTTTACTGGGGATTTAAATTTAGATAAAGATACTATAAGTGAAAGAGTATATTCCTGGAATGAAGTATACGAAAAAATTAATTTATATTTAAATAATAAATAAAAGAACATGTTTAAAATTTTAAATATGTTCTTTTATAAAGTTAACTGTTTCGTTTATAGCATAATTTCTATTTTCAATAGAATCTATGAATAAATGTTTAGCATTCTCAATAATAATTAGTTTTGAATTTTTATATAATTTATGTGTGTTAATAGATGATTCATAGTTAACAAGTTCATCTTTAGTACCATGTATAAGTAAAATAGGAAAGTCTAATTTTTGTAAATTTACATATGGTTTATATGTATCAAAATCTTTAAATAATTGATAACTAATCTTTCTATAATTATTGTTATGCTTGCTATATTTTATATAATATCCATTTTTTTTAGCAATCTCCATGTTTTCTTTAGTAAAATCACCTTTTTTAATTTTATTAAAGTCAAGTGCGCCATACCAAATAATCATATTTAAAATATTATATTTACTATGATCTATTAAAGAAACAATAGCGCCTCCAAGAGATGATCCAACAAGTATAAATTTATTAAAACCTTTCATTTTTAACATATCAAGAGTATTCTCTAAATCTTTTATTTCTCCTGTTAAGCTAATATCATCATCATTACCACTAGATTCACCATGAGCTCTAAAATCAAATCTAAAAGAATTTAAATTTTCTTCTATTAGTTTAATTTTTAACATATCAAAAAGACCAGTTTCATTTTTGTCACCTAAGTATCCATGACATAAAACAACAATTAAATCATTATCATTTCTTCTTGATAATAATCCACATAAATTAAATTTTTCACTTTCATAAATTATTTTTTCTTCCATATGTTATATATTATAATATAAAAATATTAAAATATCATTAAAAATTATTTAATTTAGATATAGGATTTATATGTATAGTTAAGTTAATACTAAACTGTTCTTCAATTTCTTTTTCTATTTTATCTAAGTATTTAAGTATGCTAGAAAATTCTGTTTTGTCATCTATCTCAATATGTATAGTCATGTAATTATTATTTTTATAAGTGTGTATTATTAAATTATGAAGTCCATTTATATATTCATCAGATAATAGTTTTATTTTCATTTCATTGTTTTTTTCATTTTTATTTTTAATTATTAATTCTTGAACTTCTTTTTTTATGTTTGTAATACTAACATAAATTATAAATGAAGATACTATTAATCCTAAGTAACCATCTATGTTTATATTTAATATTTTCATAATAATCATTGATATTAATATAGATATATTTGTTATAATATCATTCTTTGTTTCTAATGAATTTGTCTTTAATGTTTTAGAGTTTATTGATTGTGCAAAATCTTTTAATACTATATATTGTATAATTTTTACTATTAAAGATATAAATAGAATTATAAACGTTACTAAATTAATTGTAATAATTTCTGGATTAATTATTTTATTTATAGATTTAATAAAAAATATTATACCTAAAGTAAGCATTACTATAGAAATTAAAATACTTGATAAATATTCATATTTCATATAAATACTTTGGCTATATTGATTAGTTTTTTTACTTGATAGTTTAAATCCTATAATAGTTAAAATAGATGAGCTCATATCTGTTACATTATTAAAAGCATCTGCGATTATTGTAATACTATTTGTAAATAATCCTAGTAAGAGTTTAATAGTTCCAAGAAATAAATTAACAATAATTCCAAATATACCAGCGGTTAGTCCATATCTAATTTTAACTTTTATATCATTTGTATTTAAATAATCTTTAATAAAAAGTTTTTTTAACATAGTTCACCTCATTTATATTCTATGCATGTTATTAAAATGGGTAAATAAAAAAGCCACTATTCGCTAGTAGCTATTTTTGTATTTAAAATAATGTATTTAGTAAACCATTTATATAGTCCTTCTATTGATTCATAGTATTCTTTGTCATCATTTGATTCAGCATCTAAATAAGATACCATATCTCCTTTATTATAAATTATTATTGATGGACTATATTTTACATAATTATAAATATCTGTTTTTTTCATTTCACTTGCATTCATAGCATATAATCTAATATTGTATTTTTCTTGAAATTCATCTAATATTTTTTTAAAGTCAAAACAACTAAAACATCCTTCTGTATATATAAATATAGCGAATGACTTCTTATCATCTATATATTTTTTAAATTCTTCATTTGTAATATCAGTAAGCTCATTTGAATTATAAAATTCATCATCTAAGTAAAATGGTTTACTATTAGTACATCCAAATAATAAAAATATTGGAATAATAAATAGTAAAACTTTTTTCATTATTTTACCTCATGTAATTCATCGAAGTTTATATCATGATAAGCAACTTTCCAAAAATCATATGATATAGTATCATTAGTTTCTCTTTTTACTTTGACATTATATTTTCCTTCATAATACCAATATCCACCAACATTATATATTTTAGTTTCATCCCAACCAAGACTCACTAACATATTTTTTGTCATGCCAGCATATCCTCCACCGCCACACATTAAGAATATGTTTTTATCTTTTGGAAATAAATATTCTAGTATATCCATTGATTCTTCATAATTTGCGATGTATTTTCCATCTTCATCAATACTATATAATGTTTTTCCACTATAAGGTTGTCCTACATCTTCTGGTAATCCAGTTACTGTCGTTAAATATGGATAAGGAACAACTTCAAATCCTCTAACAAATCCCGATAAATAAGAATCTCCACCAATATTTTCATATACTGCGACGTCTTTTAGCATTCTCATATCACGATATACACTATCTTCACGTCCTAGATAATTATCAATAGTTTCCTCATTTATATTTTTATCTATTCCAAGATTACCCCTTAATCCATCAGTTTTTTCTGGTAATGGCAATTGTTGTTGTTTTGTACACCCAAAACTAAGTAACAACATTAAACATACAATTAAAATTTTTTTCATTTTTTCTCCTTCCTAATATAACTATAACATAAAATGAAAAAAATAAAATAAATTATAAGTTAAATATTATAAACTTTAGGTTGATAATAAAAAGATATTTTCAATTTATTAAATATTTTTATTTTTTATCATATAAAAATTTAACTATAAGAAATATTATTTTGTAACTAACTAAATAAATTAGAAAAATTATAAATTATAATAATAAAAAACTATTTCAAATATATCTTTTATTTGATATAATTATATTTAAGAATAAAAATATAAAAGTTGAAAGGCAAAATATGAAAAAAGGTAAGATAGCATTTATAGTATTCTTAATTTTAACTATTGGAGTAATAGGGTATGGTGTTTATTATGCCTTGGGAAATTTAAATAGTGAGACATATGAATTTTTAAGTGATGGTTATGCATTATATGTGGATAATGAGGAGTTTAAAACACAAAGTTTTTCTTTTTCAAGTGGAACAAAATATAGTTATAAAAAGACAAGTGATGATATAACTTTTAATTCTACTGATGGTAATGTTAGTATTGATGAATCTACTTTAATACATTATACAGATAATTCAATTATGGCCCTTAAAAATGTCGTAGGATTAGATTTAACTACAATAGATAAAAGTATTATATTTTATTATAATATTTATAAAAATACACTAATTAATGATAGTCAAGATGGTTATTATATAAACACGAATAATAATGAAAAAATTACATTTAAAAATATGTTAATTAGAGTTAATGAAAATAAGTTTTTACTATTAGGTTCTAATATAAGAACAACATTATCAAGTGATGAAGTAGTTGATTTTGGTAAATATATTTATTTTGAATATGAAAATGGTTCTGTAGTAAAACTTTATAATAATAATAAAAGTTATAGAACAGTTTCTGGTAATGTTAGTATCGTTAGTGGAGAAAATACTATCAATTTAGGTGATAAAACTATATCAAAAGAAAAAACAAAATATATTACTTTAACAAATTTAGTTATTGATAATGATAGTAATATAGATATTATTCCAAGTGAGATAGTATCACTACCTGATATTGATCATAGTAATGTTGATACATCTGGCAATGCTGGTAATAGTAGTGGAAATAATACCGGAGGAAGTAATACAGGTGGAAATATAGTTGATAATGGTAGTGAAATTGATCCGAGTGAGGAAGAAGTTGATTCATCTGCTAAAGTAAGTCAACCTAAGTTTAAAGTAACTGAAATGAATATTACTCCAATTAAAATAGATGCTAAAATAGAAATAGAAGATTCTGATAATGTTATAGTATCTCCAATTGATGTTTCAATAGTAGAAAACTCTACATCAAAAAAATTATATGAAGTAACTGGACAAATGGGAGATATTAGCGTAGAGGTTTCATATGCAGCTTTATCGCCTGATACAGAGTATACATTGTATGCTAAGGCTAGTTATGAAATTGAAGGTATTGAATACGAAAAGACTTTCGTATCAAAAATATTTAGAACGGAAGCACTAGGTGTATCATTTGAAAAAAGTTATGCTACTGCAAATAGTTTAGCTATCAAATTAACAAGAGAAAATTATTCTGAAGTGTCATCTGTAACTGTAAATATATATAATACTAATAATGAAAGACTTGATTATAGTGTTGTAGATTTTAGTGAGGGAGACATTACGGAGGTTTTATTTAATGATTTAGATAATAATACTGAATATAAAGTTGTTATGAACGAGATAATATGTCAGGGTGTAGTCGTTGATGGTGGTTATTCTGAAAGTAAAAAAGTAATGACACTAAAAAATGCACCATCAATTGGAGAATTAAAATATATAGTAGACAAAAAGAATAATTCATTTTCTTTATTCTCAGAAAATGTTACTGATAATGATTATGGAATAGTAAATTATAGATATGAAATATATGATAGCAGACAAGATATTAATACATCTACTCCAATAATGGTGGTTAATAGTAAAGACTCTAATAATGTAAATGTTGTTGTGGATGATACTAAACTATATAGAGGTGCAACTTATACATATAAATTAGTTCTTGAATTTAATGATAACGAAAAAATTGTTGAGTATTCTAGAACTTTAGCTGATACAATGCAATTAGATGGGGTTGAATATCCAACTATTAAATTTGATGAGAATTATGTAACATGGGAACAAATAAATGGTGTAATAGTAGTTGATGATCCCTCAGGTGCGGTTGTAAGTGAACGCTATAAAGTAGTTTATTATAATTCACTTGGAGTATATACATCAAAGGAAATATTGGCTGATGCTGATACTGGTTCAATAGGAATAAATATTAATAATTTAAGGGCAAATGAGACATATACTTTCCAAGTATTTGCAGACCTTAATTTGCAAGATGGTAATCCTGTTCAAAAAGAGGCTTATATTGGAAGTGTATTTGTTCAAACAAAAAAACCTCAAAATTTAGTAGCAACTTATAATCCTACAGACAGTTATTCAACGGCATTTAGCATTAATTTTTCACTTTCAAATCCAGAAACTAAAGATTCTTCACTTGAAGCAAGTACATTAAGTGAACTTACATTTACTTTATATCAAGGTACTAATACGTCAGGAACTAAAGAAGTATTTAGGAGAATAGTTGATGTTAATCAGGATGATTATATAAGTAGTTTAAAAAATGCATTTTATGATAATACGGCTAATATAGATCCTGCTTTCTTTGATACCAAAAATGCTGATTATACTCAAAAAGTATATACATTAAAAGTAAGTGGTGCTTATGATTATACAGATTATAAAAATGAAATAACTATTGAAAATGATACATTTACATTTGATATTAATAGTTATATACCTGAGATACCTGATGATCCAAATAAGGCAATATATCCAATTGAAATAGCTAATAAAAATGCTGAATCTTTTGGACTTGAATATGATGAAAATTTAGATCCAGTTACAGTTGTTGGTTATAATTTAGTTACTAATTATTATAATGAAGCAAAAAATGCGGTACGTATGATATATCATGTATATATGTATGATCATACCAAAGGACAATATGTTCATTTAGAGCATTTAGATAAAAGTGTAAATTATGATGAAGATGGAAATGTAGAGCCAGTAATGTATTTACTTAGTAATGGTACAAATAACGATGTTGTTGATACTGATGTATTAAGAAGAGGTAATGAATATTATTTTACATATGAAGTTATGCTTGATGTTGATCAAGATGGGGTAGAAGATAGTGTATATCCTACAATTGTTGATGATAGTGTAGTACTTAGATGTGAAAACTTATCGCCAAAAAAACAATCATCAAGATTCTTAATGTATCCTTCTATATCAAATAATTCAACTGCTACATGGAAATATAAATATACTGATATAGATAATGCGTTAGTAGAAAATAAATTATATAGTTTTATAGTAGGAAGTACTTATGCATCTAGTTCACCTAATATAAGTCTTTTTGATTCATATCAAAGTGTTACTTTTTCTTCCCTTGTTGTTGGCAAATACTATAGAATTAGTAAACAAGAAAAATTATTAAAAAATGGTACACCTATATATAATGAATTAACTGCACAATATTTTTATGGATTAAATTCTTCTACGGGTTTAAAATATAATGTATCTATAGAAGATAATAGATTGCTTATTGCAATTGATGGATATTATGATAATACTGATATTGTAGATAATAAGATTGCATCAGCAGATGTAACAATCACACCAGTATCTAGTAGTGATTTACAAAGTCTTGGTAAAACTAAACTTACTAATTTAACTTTTGATTCAGGAAATATATATATTAATTTATATGATATAGCTAAATATTTATCAGTTGAGTTTATTGTTGATGTGGATGTATATTATGATTCTGGTAATTCTGGTTTTGATGTAGAATCTACATATAAAGCATTACAAAATTCATCTACAACAACATCTGATTATTATTCAATAAATAGTTCTGGTAAGCTTAATCAAAATACCCCTGTATCAGGAAGTGAATTTCTATTAGATTTTAATGCAATGGATAATTTACTAAAGATAACTAATAAATATAATAAAGAATTAAATTTAAATATAACTATAGATGGTCAAGGTGTGTTATATTTAGATAATAATAATTATTTATTACCAAAAGAATTAAAAAAAGAAAAATTATCATCAGATTCAAATCAAACACAATTTGATTTAATAATACCTAGTATATCTTTATTGAATTCTTCTAATAAAGTTAATATTGTATCGCTTTTAAATTCAGCTGAAGTATCAGCAAAAGTATCTGTTGCTGATAGTACAGACATAAAAGATGATAAAATATATATAGATTTATATAAAATCGATACAAGTGGAACAAGTGCTGAATTTGTTAAGACTATTGAGAAAACAGTTACAGAAATAAATAATAAATTTACAATAACAGGATTAACTCCTAAAACAGAATATTATATAAGATTTAAAACTAATATATTTGATAAAAATGAAGGCAGTTCTGGTGAATATAAAGAGTATTATTTATATGATATAGATAGAAGAGAATCTGGATATTCATATAAATTTCATACTTTATCTGATGTAGGTATAGCAAATATTAAAGCTAATTTTGAAACAACTACATATAATAATAAAAAGATAAGATTTGATTATACATTAGAAAGTGTTCATGGATATGACTATATAAAATATGAAATATATGAAAAGATAGGTGAAGAATACAAATTAGTAAATATTGATATTCCAAATTCAGTAGCATTTTTTACCAATATGACATTTAGTATAGATGCTTCTCCTGGTAACGAATATGGTTTTGCATATGGAAAGTCTTATAGAATTGATATTACTCCAATAGGTCATTATGAAGATGAGAGTGGAAATAATGTGGAAATTAACCTTGGGACAAAATCTCAAGAGTTTACTCTAAAAGATTTTGAAGAGCCTTATATTGGAATTTCTGCAAGTAAAACATCTGATACAATATCATTTAAAGTAAGTGTGGATGATAATACAAAAGTATTAAGAAATGATAAGTATAATGTTAAGTTAATGACATCTACTTATGAAGTAATTTCTGTTGAAAATAATGTGGATGCAAATATTATTAATAAGACATTCACATATAGTAAAAATGATTATAACTTAGTTGAAGGAGATGTATATATATTTGTAGTTACTTTAGAATTAGATTATAGAAATACAAATTCTAACTTTACTGAAATTACTCAAACTAAAAATATTAGATTTGGTGATTCAGTTAATTTAGGTTCAGTATCTGCTAGTAAGAATGCTGATAATAATTATGCTATTGATATTATTTTCGCGGATTCTTATAAGTTAGATTCAATTAATAAGATTTCGTATACAGTTAGTTCAACAGCCGTTTCATATTTTTCTACTGGTAGTGGAGATTTTACAATTAGATATGATACCAATAGTAATCTATATACATATACTATGAAGGTTTTAGAGGATGAAAACTTTAAAAGTAAAGTAATGTATACTATAACTATGAATTTTTATACTGATTCGCAACTTGTAGCCCAAGAAGAGATTAGTTATTATTATGGGGGTGCATAATGAGAAAGTTAAGTAATAAAAATAAAATATATATTATAATATTTTCTCTTATAGTAATATGTATGGTAGTTATACTTATATATGCTGTCAAATTATCAAGAAATGATTTAACTAATGTATATGATATTTCTACAAATAGTGTTATTTATGATGAAGATAATAATTTAATTGATACTTCAGTAGGCGGTAATATTTCTAAAAGTTGGGATGATGTTTATTATTATGTAACTGATGAATCAAAATATGACATTGGAAAAGTATCAGTTGTATATGAAAAAGCAACAGAAGAAGTTTTTATATTTGGAAAAAATCATCAAGTATTATTAACTGGAGATATACTAGAAAACTCAAATAAAACTACTATATCTGATTTAAAATCGCCTGGATTTTATAAATTAGGTGATAGAAAATACTTAATTATATCTAGTGAAATATATAATGAAGATAAATCTATTTATACAAGTAATTATTTAGTAGTAAGTATAGATAAGCAAGGAAATGCATCTTTATTAAATGATGTAATAAATGTTAAAACTATTAATCCTATGATATTAACATTTGATAAATATTTCTTTGACGTAGCTAATGAAAAAATTATAGTTGGAAATAAAGAAATTAACTTAAAGTTAATTAATGGTAGTACAAATGAGTATATTCCAAATAAAAATAAGCCAATTGTTGAAGAGGTTGATATGACTGAATTTATAGAAGCTTATAATAAATTAGTTAGCGATTTTGAACAATATGCTGCTAATAATAAAAATGTAGGTTCCTCTAATCAAGTAATAACAAATAATACTATAGTTAATACTGGTAGTAGTAATAATTATAATAGTGCTTCTCAAAACAACAATAAAACAAACATTAATAAAAGAGTTAGTTTAAGAGGTGCACTATCATATCCAACATATATAGATGTTACATATGTTGTTACAGATCCTGAAGATAGATATCAAGCAATATATTTACTTATTACAGGTATGATTAATGGTGAAATGAAAAGTGAAAAAATAATACTTGATAAATATGAAACAAAGTATAGAATAACGGATTTATCACCTAAAAATGAATATACAATAAGCTTGGGATATGTTGAAGTTGTTGAAGAAGGAAAAGAGAAAACATTGGTTGATAATATAGAAGATGTAATTAATGTTAGAACTACTAAGAGTAATATTTCAATTGATGTTAATAAGATTTCATCAGGTAAAGTTCAATTTACATTTAAAATGACAAAAGATTATGCAATTGAAAGAGGAAAATTAACTTTATATGCTGATGAAGAAAATATCAATGAAATACAAATTGATACTAAGAATGCATTAACTAAAGATGGTTTTATTGGTGAATTAAAACTATCAGATGCAAGTTTATTTGAAATTAGATTAGAAGATTCAGTCTATAATGGTAATATAGTAGACTTAAAAATAAGTAAAAAATTTGCATATCAATTTATGAATTAAAATATATCAAAAATTGTAATTTTAAACTATTAACATAATTTTGTTAATAGTTTTTTTGTATAAAATATGTGTTCTTTTTATTGTTGAAAATATGTTTAATAGTTGTTTAAATATGTAAAAAATGATATTATAAAATTAATAATAAGGAGAGTAGTATGAAAGGTGTTAAGTTATTTATAGCGTTTTTTATATTTTTTGGATTTGTAATTAATATAAATGCAACAAGTGACTTAGAAATATTTAATAAGAAATCTTTAAATGAGAATAATACTAACTTTAAATTAGAAAGTAATCTACAAAATAATAAAGAAATTGATGAAAGTGTTTTAAATCCTATCTATAAGGATTATTTAAATTTAAATGATAAAGAAAAGAATAATTTAAATTATGTTCCATATAAGTATAAAAACAATAATATTAAAAAAAATAGTTTATTAATTAGTAATAGTATTAATTTATTAGATAATGATAATAATTTAATAGGTTTATCATATCCTAGTACATATGATTTAAGAGATGTTGGAACAGAACATATTGATTATTCTCCTACGATGAGAGACCAAAGTTCTTTTGGTCTTTGCTGGGCGTTTTCATTTAATAGTATGTTAGAATCATATTTGCTTAGAAAAGGTTTTGATAATGCTAGGACTTATAATTTTTCAGAAATAGCTGCAGATTTACAGCAAAAAAAATTGTTTGACTATGATATCGTTGAGGGAAATTATAACGATGGTCATGAATATAGATATACAATTGGTCTTTCTTCTCTTAGTGATGCATTGTTAAATTGGACATATTTTAATCCAATAATAGAAGGAACACTAGGCAATTCCTTAAGTGAAAGTGAACTTAATGGAAAGTCATATACTTATGAAAATATAGTTAATGCATATAATATTGAGCGAAGAAAAAATGGTAGTGAAAGTGCATATTATGTTGTTGAATCTATTATGGATGATATAGATAGAGAAAATATAATATACAATGATAAATTTGAATTTAATGTTAATGCAAAATTATTAAATAGTTATTATAATTCTTTATTATTAACAGAAACGCCAAATTTGACATCATCTTTAATTAATGAAGTTGAGCAAAATATAAGTGTTATAAAAGAATATATTATGTCATCTGGAGCGGTAGCGACAGTTACATTAGTTCCAACTAACTTTGGAAGTACATCAAATAATTTTATACATAATAATTTTTCTTTAAGCAATTCATCTAAGTATTATTCTGATAAATCAGGTCATGCCATTACAATAATAGGTTGGGATGATAATTATGGTGATATTGATGGAGATGGCAATGGAGATGGTTCATGGATAGTACAAAACTCTTGGGGTAATGATAGTAATGTAAATTATTTTTATTTATCTTATTATGATGTATTCTCTTTATTGGAAACTTATGGTATTAATAGTGTAGAAAAAAATAATTCTGACAATCTTTATAGAAATGTAGATATTAATGTAAAATTTGATGAGAATGAAAAAGGAATTCATGAGTATAATTATTATATAGGAGAAAGTGATCAAAAAATCGATTATTTAAAAATAAATTTATCATCTTCTGAAAAAAAATATGTTAGTGCTATTATAACTGATGGAATTAATAGTTGTACATCAAATAGTGTACTTATGAACAATGAAATTGTTTCTCTTTCTTTTACAGATTGTATATTAAAAGGTGATGTTAGTGTAAATATAATAACTAAAAACACAAGTAATAAAAATATATATGATGATAATGATAGAATTGATGCAGTACTTTATTCAACAAATAGTATAGAACCATTAGAAAATGATATATTATTAGATAAGGAAAATAGTGATTATTTATTAAATGATGAATATATTCTTAATATGAATTATGTTACTATTGCATACAAAACTACTACTGATTATTTCAAAAATGATTATTATAATTATAATATAGATATAATCGATAAAAATAATAATGCATTAGATTATGATTTATCTATGATGAATGGTATTATATATATAGATTTATATGAGTTAAATAAATATAGATTAGATGATGAAATTACTATGGAAATAAATTATAAAGGAAATATTATTTTATCAAAAACATTTAAAGTAAGAGAAGTTAATACAAAATCCTTTAATAATAATGAATATATTTTAATAAATAACATTGATGATTTATTATTGTTAAGTGGTTATTACTACTTAGGATATTTTTTTCTAAATAATGATATAGATTTAAGTTCTATTAGTGATGAAGATAATTTTAAAATTACCTCTAATAATATATATTTTGAAGGATATGGCCATACTCTTAAAAATTATACAAGCGAAAATGGAGCATTATTTAAAAGTATAAATAATTCTGAAATTTATAATGTTAAAATAGAAAATTTTAATATCACTAGTGATAGTATTGCAGGAATATTGACAGATAAATCAATTTCTTCTTCATATGATGGTATAAAAATATATAAAAGTAATGTTTCTTCGAAAGTATCTGGTGGTGTTATTGGTGAGATTGATGATAGTACAATTATATACTCATCTAAATTGGAAGATCTTACTGTTAATGCAGAAGATATTGGTGGTGGAATTGTTGGTAAAGTTAATTGTAATAATTATTTTTATTACTATAATGTAGTAGGATTTATAGATGGATTTATAAAAGATATAACAGTCAATGCGCCAAAAAAAGGTTATATTTTTGGAGAAGGAGATATTTTAATTGATGTAGAAAGGGATGATTATTCATTAGGATTAGAATATTATAAACTATTAGTAGAAGATGAAGATAGTTTTTTTGGTCAAATTAAAATAAAAAAATATGATGGTTTAAACACATATGAAATTGATAATAATAGTGCAAATATTATTGAAATTGATAATCAATTTATTTTTGAATCTAATATAAATAATGTTAGTAGTTTATTTTCAGATTTTTATTATCCAGAGAAATGGTTTATAAAAAATGGATCTTGGCCAGAAATTATATATTTTGTTGATGGTATTACATTTGATATTGATACAATTGTTTCAAATTTGAATCTTATAGATGATTATTATTTAGTATTAGAGCCATGTAAAAATGTTGATGAATATTTAAATAAATTAGATATAGATATTAATACTTACTTTTTAGAAAAAAATGAATATGGAAGCTATGATAATTTATTAACAGGTAGTGATCTTGTTAAGACAGGAAATAAGATGAAACTTAATAATGGAATAGAACAAAAATATTTAAGTATTGTTATTAAAGGTGATATAAACTCTGATGGTGCGGTTGATATATTAGATTTTAAAAAAGTATCTAATTATTTAATTTCACAAAATCCAGATAGTGTAATATCAGATTATGAAAATAAAATGGCAGCTGATATTGATGGAAATAATCAAATTGATATATTAGATTTCAAAAGGATAAGTAATTATCTTTTATCAGAGGGTTTTTAGGAGGTAAAGTATGAGAAAAGTATTATTTACATGTTTTATTATGTTACTATTTGTATGTAATATAGATGCAAGTGGGATGAGTTTTAATGTATCATGTCCTGAAGGAGCTGCTGCAGGTAGTACTGTAAGCTGTACAATAAGTGCAAGCACAACAACATCTACGTCTTTGTGTGCAATGTCAGCAAAACTTAATATAACAAATGCAACATTTGTAAGTTTTGATCAAAAGATATCTTTATATCAAAATACATCTAGTGGATTTGTATATGATTCTACAAGTTGTATATCATCAAAAACAACTATTGGAATATTGAAAATTAAAATGCCAAATAGTGATAAAGCAACTATAACATATAGTAGTATACAAGCATCAGATAGTTCGGGAACAGTAAAATCAACCACTAGTGATGTAACTAAATATATTAGAGTTTATGATAGTAATACTAATTTAAAAAGTATAAGCTTAAATGTTTCAACAATCACACCTAAATTTGAATCAGATACAACAAGTTATAAAGCTAATGTATCATCTGATGTAACTTCAATAACTATATCGGCTACAGCTGAGAGTTCAAAATCAACAGTTACAGGAACAGGGAAAAAGAGTTTAAATTATGGTGATAATAAATTTGTGATAACTGTTAAAAGTGAAGATGGAAAAACTAAAAGTTATACATTAGTGGTAAATAGAACAGATAACAGAAGTACAAATAATACATTAAAAAGTTTAGATATAACTGATGTTAAAATGGATAAAAGTTTTTCATCAGCTACAACTTCATATACAGCCATTGTTCCGTCAACAACTCAAAGTATACAAATAAATGCTACATTAAGTGATGAAAAAGCCTCATTTGTAAATGGATATGGTCCAAGAAATGTAAATTTACAATATGGAGTAAATAATGTTGAAGTTAAAGTAAAAGCTGAAAATGAAAATATTAAGGTATATACTATAAAAGTAACCAGAGAAGATGGTAGAAGTAGTAATAATAGTTTGAAAAGTTTATCTGTTTCGAATACAAATATTAATTTTGATAAAAATACTACTACATATAATTTAAGTGTTAAGAATGATATTGAAACTATAGAGATATCAGCACAAGCGGAAGATAATAAATCAATCATAACTGGTTTGGGAACTTTTAAATTAGAAGAGGGAAATAATGAAATAAAAATAGATGTTAAGGCAGAAAATGGAAGTATTAATACATATACATTAAATATTAAAAGATTAACGCTTAATGAAAGTTTGTCCTCAAATACTAATATTACTAAGTTTGATATTAAAAATTATAATATTAGTTTTTCAAATGATGTATCAGATTATATAATTAAATTAAAAGATGAAGAAAAACTTGATATTAACATAGAGTTAGAAGATGAGACTTCTACTTTTAGAATATTAGGTAATGAAGAATTAAAAGACAATAGTATAGTAAAAATAATAGTATCATCAACTGATGGAAGTACTAAAGAATATAATTTAATAATAGATAAGAAAAATGAAAGTAACAATATGTTGTATTTAATTATTATAATTATAGAAAGTATTGTTATTATATTATTAGTAGTAATTATCATTAGTAAGAATAAAAAAACTAAAGATGTTACTAATGGTGAAATAAATAATGAAATAAAAGAAGAAAGTCATGAATAATTCATGACTTTTTATTAGAAATTGCTATACAATCGAATATAAAATGTGATATAATCCTAACTTTGACAGTTTTGATTCAAAAAAACTCTCGAGCCCTTATAAATAAAGG
>JBJEED010000060.1:0-1972 GCA_051872765.1 Bacilli bacterium
TTTGAAGTTACTGTTCTATATATATGAAAGCAGGTAAAAAATGGAGAGAGATTTAGATAAAAAATTATATAATGATTATTTAAACGGAGAAAAACAAGCATTTGAGTATCTTTATAACAAGTATAAAAGTAAAATTGAATATTTCATTTACAACATAGTAAAAGATTATCAAAAAGCTGAAGATTTAACGCAAGAAACTTTTATATATGTTATGCAAAATAAAATGAAAGAAAATAGTTCTTTTAAGTATTACATATATCTAGTTGCCAAAAGTAAAGCATTTAACTATATAAACAAAGAAAAAAGAAGAAAAGAAATTGATGAACAATATGTAATAAATGAAAATGAATATGTAGACAAAGATGTTTTAGATATTATAACTAGGCAAGAAACTAAAAAAGTTCTATTAGATTCAATCAATGAATTAGAAGATAAATACAAAAATGCAATATATTTAGTAAGCATTGAAGGATTGTCTTATGGAGAAACAGCAAATATATTAGGACAAACTCTCCAAAACACAAAAAGTTTAATTCATAGAGGAAAGAAACAATTAAGAAAAATCCTGCTAAAGAAAGGATTTGATGAAATGAATAAAGCATTAAAAATAGTTATAATAATAGCTTTAACAACAATTATGCTAACCGGAATTACTTATGCAAGCAGTATTTTAATAGATAATATAAAAAATATGCTTAAAAGTTATGAGGTAGAAGAAAAAGTTGTTAATGAGCCAGTGTCAAAATCTGATGCACCAGTAGGAGAAATTGTTTTTAAACCATTTATTATAATGAATAGCGAAAAAAACATTCAATTAGATAATTGGCAGGAAAATGGTTTAGATGAAAATAAATTATATTACAAGAAAATAAATAATTATTTAGAATATAAAGAATTAATGCATGATTATTCTAATTTAAGAACATTGAATGAAAGTGATTTCGAAAACTACTTTGCTGTGGTTGTTATAAGTAAGAATATAAATAAATCTCTAAAATATAAATACATAACATATAGTGAAGATGGTGAAGATAAAACGATGAATATCTTAATAGATTATGTAGATATGAATAGAGAAGATGTACAATATTCTGGATTAGTTGTAATAATGACTAATAAACATATAGACTATATTATAACACCCAAAATAGATAATTAATTATAAATAAAATATTATGGAGATAGATGAGTATGAGAACAATAACCAAAAAACAAATTGTGATAATTATTATATTAAATATAGTATTACTAGGAGGATGTTTTATAGGCGGATTTTATACAAAAACATTAATAGATGAAGCACGATTAATAAAGGAAAAAGAAAAACAAACAAGTTTAGCAAAATTAATGTCAGAAAGCGAAATAAATAAATTAAAAGAAACTATTGAAAAAGATGAAAATGATTATGGAAATAATTATCAAGAATTTAAATCATATAATCCTTATGTATATAAAAAAGAGCCAGATAAAATTTATTTTAAATCTTCAAAAATAGGTGCTTTTTATGAATTTGAAAAAGAAGATGAGAACTATAAGCATTTATTAGAAGTAATAGAAGATAGAATGCATTATTCAGTAATAGACGATTATAATTTGAATTGTTTTGCACCGGACTCGATTAATACAATGATGACATCAGGGGAAAACTACATTATTTTTGATTATGATAATGGAAATTTATCCGAATTTGATGAAGATTATAATAAAGACATTATTTTTAAATTTTCTGGAAATACTAGATTATATAGATTGATTACTTATTTATCATACTACAAAGAACCTATTTTAAAAAATAATTTACCCAAAAAAGAATTTGCTAATAATACGAGTATAAGTGGTTATCAATATATGACATATATTGACGGAAATTAAAATTTAAATGAATAACAATAAATTACATGTTATAGAGCAGATAGTTAATTGCTAATTATCTGCTTTTATGATAATATAAGTAAAAATAAAATAGTAATTT
>JBJEED010000061.1:0-1960 GCA_051872765.1 Bacilli bacterium
CAATTTCAAAGAAATAATTGGTGCAATCATAGTAAATAACTTTAGAATTTCTTTTTAATATATTTTTACTATTATTAAATAATTGTTCTTGTATGTAATCCATATTTTTAGCAATATAACTTAATGCTCTATATTCATCATGAAGTTTAAATTTAGGCTGCTGAATAAAATTTTGACATTGTTTAAATGTTTCTAGTTTAGATGAAGGATAGATTATTCTTGCATAGACTAAATAAGATAATATTTCATTTAAATCAAAATGGAATTGATATTTATCTTGAATGGTATCACAGATGTCTTTAATATTTAATTGATTATATAGTTTTTCTAAAAATAAATATCCAACATTGAAGGTAAAATTAGTATCTTTAGAAATTATTTTTTTATTATTCTTTTTAATTAAAATTGTTTCACTATGAGAGTGTTCTTCGTTATATTTTTTTACATAATCTTTTAACCATTCATTATAATCTTGATTGCCAGCCATAATTTTAACATCTTCAAGATTACCAATACGTTTAACTACTTTAGTAGAACGCTTTCCATTTTTTGTATAATCTTTTATTATATAAAATAGTGTACTATTTTTTGATTTTGATATTTTTAATCTCATTGCTTAATCACCTACGCTTATACGTTAATTATATCACACTCCACAATAGTACGCAATAGATAAAGTGTAAAAAAACTAGATTTTATCTAGGATTACAATAATTTTAACTATGAAACTGTCAAACTAGGGAAACTGTCAAACTAGGGGACGTTGCCAATATTTTTTTTATTTTATAATCTAGAAAAGCAAAACTTTTCTTTTTTTATTTTAATATTTGTATATATTTGACATAAATATAATTTTTTCCGAAATAAGTCTTGTAACTATAAAAAAAATATGTTATACTCCTGACTTTGACAGTTTTGAAAGTTAAAAATCTCCTAAACCCTTTTTTACAAGGAATTTAAGAGATTTTTTTGCTTCTAAAAAGTGCGTACCATGGAATCTATTTTATTTGTTCTAAAATTTTTTTTAAATCTTTATATGTATTTATTTCATAATCAGTTCTAAAACTAAATAATTCATGTAAATCATCAGTTAAATCTGTTCTCATATATTCAGGAATATATCCATCTCCTTTTGTTTCTAATACATTCATATTTCTTAAAGTATCTAATATTTGTGATGTAGTATATTTATAGTTTAATTTCTTTTCTAATAATCTATATATAAATAATGAGATAAAACAAGTCATAAAGTGAGCTTTAATTCTATCTTCTCTAGATAGATTAACAGGTCTAGCAAGAAAGTCACTTTTCATAATTCTAAATGATTCTTCAATTTGCCATCTACCTTTAACTATTTTGAATATCTCATTTATATCACCAACTAAATTAGTTGTAAGTGCATAGTAACCATCATATTTTTCTTCTTCTTCAATAACTTCTTGATTTATTGAATATGATGTGTTTTCTGCAAGTTCACCAGTTTTAGTTGAACTAGTAGATTCAATAAATCTTTTATAATCGTTTTGATTTTTACCTTTTCTAGTAACATTATTTGTTTCAATGCATTTCTTAGCTCTTTCAATTTGATTATTTCTGATATTTCTATTGTAATCAAAGTATCTAAAGCAAAATGTAACTATAAGATCTTGTTTAACTGATTTAGTCTCAGCTTCAATTATTTTATAAAACAATGTATCATAATATTTTTCTTTTAATTCTTCATTATTTTCAATAGTTTCTAAATTATAAATATTTTTTAAATCATTGGGTATACGCCAACCAGATTTATTGAATACTTGCTGTTTATATTCATCTTTTAATTTTTTTAAAGACTGGGTAATAACAAATCCACGATTATCTTTAATATTATATTTTTTTATTTCATCAGATGCAAGCCCAGCATCTGTACATAATATTATCTTAGAATCATCAAGTTTAAAATTATCAACAATTTTAGTTT
>JBJEED010000062.1:0-41545 GCA_051872765.1 Bacilli bacterium
AAAAATATAGTTAGTATTTAAAAAAAGTTAAAAGTGATGCATAAATAATAATTTGTAAGTGAGGTATATATGAAGAAATTAATATTAAATCCCTTCTCAATGTTTATAATAGGACTATTATTAGGAATTTTGATAAAAGTATTAGATGTCTATGGTAAAGGATTTGGAATGGAACTTGCTTATATGTTTTCTGATATACAAGTATGGATATTGCTAGGAATATTAATATCGATTTTTAGCAAAACAAAAAAACAAGCTGCAATCAATATATTTCCATTTTGTATTGGAATGCTCATAACATATTATATAGTTGCAAATATATTAAATGCTGTTTATGGGAAAAGTTTTATTATTGGGTGGTCAATATTTTCACTTTTTTCCCCATTATTTGCATATTTTACTTGGCAATCAAAAGAAAAAGGAATATTATCGAAAATTATTTCAATAGGAATCTTATTAGGAACAATAATATTAACACTTATATTAGGTGGGGGTTCTACAATACTTGACTATATTTGTTTAATATTAATTTTATACTTTGTGATATTTCATAAAATTAATATAGACAATTAAGTTCCAATTTGAAAGTGAGGTTTTATAAAGTGAAATTAAAAGATTGGAATAAAAAAACAATTCTATTTAAAATTCTAACAATATTTGGGTTAATTATCTCTGTAACAATTATAGTTTTGGCTTTAATGCAAATATTCAATATATGGGATAAGGCAATCAATATATTTGAACCATTATTAGGAGTATTGATGATAATCCAAGCAATAGAAAATTGGAAAACAAATAGATCAACAGCATATTTTTCATTATTTGGGACAATATTTATGTTTATTGTAGCAATTATCATATTATTTTAATAAATTTACAATTTTGAGGTGTAAAATAGAATATAAAATGGAAAAAAGAACAAAGATACTGTTGTTATATAAGACCTAGATTTTTCTAGGTCTTTTAATACATTAAAAATTCTTCTTCAAAAGTAGTTTAAATAGCATTTTAATAATTTTTAATAATTTAATAATAATTTAATAATAATAATCAACTAAAATTAAAAATGATTTAATCAATGAAGGAGGAAAAATTATGTCGAAAAGTAATTCTTTGACACACAAAGTTGAAAGAAAAGCGGTTGAAAAAATTGTTGATTCAATTCTGAAAAAAATGAATCAGGATAGAGAAAAGGAAATATCTAATCTTTTAGAATATGTAGAAAAAAAATATGAAGAAAATGAAACTATAAAAGGACTTAAAGATAAATTAAAAGATCCAAATAGCAGATGGATGAAATTTGTAAATAAGCTTCTCGATGAAACAGACCCCCATGTTGCCAAAATGACTATTTTAAATTTGGGGTATGAAGCAGCATTTAGAAGTACAATTGAAATTAGAAAAAATAGGGAAAAATATAATTGCAATATACCTTGGTTAATACTATTTGATCCTACTAGTGCCTGCAATATGCATTGTAAAGGTTGTTGGGCAGGAACTTATGGACACAAATATAATTTAAGCTTTGAAGATATGGATAAAATAGTTACTGAAGGAAAAGAATTAGGAGTATATTTATATATGCTTACTGGTGGAGAACCCTTAGTAAAGAAAGATGAAATATTAAAACTTGCTAAAAAGCATAATGATGTAGAGTTTTCGATTTATACAAATTCAACATTTATAACAGAAGATTTTTGTAAAGAAGTTGTTAAATTAGGAAATATAGTTTTTCAACTTTCTATTGAAGGTACTGAAGATACAAATGATGCCAGACGTGGAAAAGGTCATTATCAAAAAGTATTAAAAGCAATGGATTTATTACATAAATATGGAATAATATTTGGAAGTTCAGTTTGTTATACAAAAGATAATGTAGAAGCAGTAACTGATGATAAATTCTTACACATGCTAGCAGATAAAGGTGTAAGATATAGCTTTTTCTTTCACTATATGCCAGTAGGAAATAATGCTGTACCTGAACTATTACCAACTGTAGAACAAAGAAAATATATGATTGAAAAAATAAGAAAATTAAGATCTGATAATAATAGTGATTTAATGCTATTCCCAATGGATTTTCAAAATGATGGAGAATATGTTGGTGGTTGTATAGCAGGAGGAAGAAATTATTTCCATATAAATTCAAATGGTGATGCAGAACCATGTGTATTTATACATTATTCAAATATGAACATACATGAACATAGCATTTTAGAAATCCTTCAAAGTCCATTATTTATGGCATATCATAATGGTCAACCTTTTAATAGAAATCATTTAAGACCATGCCCAATGCTTGAAAACCCAGAATATTTAAGAGATATGGTAAAGAAAACAAAGGCACACTCTACAGATTTAGAATCCCCAGAAGATGTTGAACATTTATGTAGTAAATGTGATAGGTATGCAGAAAATTGGAAGAATGAAGCCGATAAAATTTGGAATAGTAAAGATCATACATATAAAGGCAAATATGAAAATTATGCACCACAAAATAGAAGTAAAATAAATTCTTAAAAGGAGGTGAAAAAATGTTAAAAAAACTAAATAAATATTTTAATATTTCGATGGTAATTGCTATAATATTTGCAATATTGGGAATATTATTAATGAGTTATCCTGATATTTCTTTTAAAACTATATCATATTGTATAGCAGGTATATTAATAATTAATGGATTAGTACTATTTATAGTTGATTATAAGACATATTCATTATTTGTTAACACTTTCTTTTATGCAATTTTATCAATTATAGGTGGTGTATTAGTTTTAATACATCCAAATACATTAAAAATGGCAATTCCAATCTGCTTAGGTATATGGTTTATTGCAGGTGGATTATTCAAACTAAGATTTAGTGCATATCTAAGAGATTCAAATACATTTTATAGAGTTCTATCAGCAATAGCTAATATTATTACAATTATTTGTGGAGTTATGCTTTTAATGAAGCCTATTGAAAGTGTTGAAATAGTAACAGTAAGTATGGGTATAATTCTTCTAGTATATTCAATTGCAGATCTTATAGATATGATAGTTATTAAAAAGAATGTTAATGGTATTTCTAGATTTATCAAAGATGAAATATCAAGATTTAAGGAATTGGATTAATAAGGTAGGTACTAATAATGGAAGTATTAAGTATATTGTTAAAAGTATTTGGCTTGATTTTAATTATTGTATTTATAATTTTAGGTACAAAACTTATAACATTAACAGAAAAAGCAACAAAGGTTGTTACAGATATTGAAGAAGAAATAGAAAATTATAAAAATAGATTTTCTAAAGTAGGAAAAGTATTAGATTATTTTTCCAATATAGCTGAGAAATCAACTATATTACTAAAAAAAATTTTTAGAAAAAATAGAAAGAAAGATGAGGAAAATTAATATGAAAAAAAGAGATTTAGGAAAAATAGCAGCAGGTGCTGCAATAGGAGCAGGATTAGGAATTTTACTAGCTCCTAAAAGTGGAAGTGAAACAAGAAAAGAACTGAACGAAAAAATCCATGAATTATTAGAGAAAGTAAAAAATATTGATTCTAAAAAATTAAAAAAGGAATTTAATGAAAAGATTAATGAACTTAAAGAAGAAATTAAAGATTTAGATAAAGAAAAAGTTTTAAAAATAGCAAAAACTAAATCTGAATCAATAAAAGAAAAGGCAGACTATTTAGTTAATTTAGCAAAAGAAAAAGGAAATGCTACGCTTGAAAAAAGTGCTAATGAAGTTAGAGAAAATGCTATTTCTGTTACAAAGAAAGTGTTAGCTAAATTAGAAGGTGTTGAAAAATAAAATTAAGATGACAAATTATATTTTGGCATTTCAGATTGCTGACAAAGTGGTGTGTTCAACTTGAATATATCACTTTTTTTCAAAATAATCAGGATAATAAATATTACTTTTAAAAAGGATGGTTAGTTCCTAACTATGAACAAAAAAATTTTATGATATAAATGATAATTGCTTCAAATCAAAATCATTTGAATAAGAGCAAGATGTAACTACTACTGTAATGCATGGTAAGGATAAATTATCAACATTAATCTTTCCAACAACATTTACAAGAAAATATAAAAAAATATTATAAAATTTTAGCAGAGTATGATATAAAACCGAATATACTATTAAAATACAATAAATTAATTTATATAAATAAAAATACCTAAATAAATGGTATAATTAAATAAGTTGAGAGGAGTAATTTATGAAAAGAGTTTTAATTGTTGATGATGAAGTTGATATTTCGGAATTGATTTCTCTTATTTTAAAAAAAGAAGGAATTGATTCAAAAATAATAAATAACCCACTTGAAGTTCCTGAACTAATAAAAAAAGAAAATTTTGATTTAATATTATTAGATATAATGATGCCTGAGCTATCAGGAACGGAGCTTTGCTCAAAAATAAGAGATGTTGTAGAGATTCCTATTATATTTATATCTGCTAAAAGTGAATTAATTGACAAAATGCTTGGCTATGAAATAGGTGGCGATGATTATATTACTAAACCTTTTGATAATACAGAGTTGCTTTTAAAAATAAAATCACATTTAAGATTAAATCAAAGGACAAAACAAAATAATAATAATGGGAACTTATTAATAATAAATGATTTAGTCTTGAATAAAGATAGTTTTGAAGTAAAACAAGGTGATCATAAATTAGATTTTACTACAAGAGAATTTGAATTATTAAGATATTTAATGGAAAATGCAGGGATTGCTTTATCTAAAGAACAAATTTTTGAGGCTGTATGGGGAAGTGAATATGGTGATATTGGAACAGTAGCAGTCAATATTAAAAGTTTACGGGATAAACTACACGATAATGATAAATACATTTTAACTATTTGGGGTTATGGTTATAAATTTTTGAGGAATAATAATGAATAAGCAAAAACTTGGTAAACGATATATAAGAGCAATTGGAATATGCTGTTTAATTAATTTATGCATATTATGTGGCTTGTTTTTAATTAGAATTAAACCATTAATTCCTAAAATTCTAAATTTTAAAGAAGAAGTGTTTAGTAAAGAAATTAAGAGTTACTATGAATCTTATGATGTTCTACTTAATGATATTAATCTAACTTCATCAAAGCATAATATTTTAATTAATATTGAAGATATTGATGGTAACACAATTACTGAAAATAAAAAAGGAAATAATGACATTCCACTTATTTCTAAAATGGTTCAGGTTAATGATGATGCATATTTAATAGAAATTTATTTTGATGATTATGCAAATATAACAAAAATAGCAATAGAAATATTATGCTTACAATCAATATTAATAATTCTAATTTTACTTATTACTGCTTTATATACTAGACAAATAGTTTTAAAACCAATAAATACTTTAATAGAAGAAATTAGAGATTATAAATTTGGCAAAAAGCCTAAAAAAAGAGAACTAAATACTGAATTTGATTTAATATCAAATGAGTTTGCCAATTTAACTGATTTATTAGATGAAGAAAAAGAAGAACAAACAAGAATAATAGCAAGTATTTCTCATGATATTAAGACACCTTTAACTTCAATAATTGGATATTCTGATTTACTAAAAGAACAAAATCTCGATAAAGAAGCAAAAAAATATAATGAAAAGATAAATATAAAGGCACTTGATATAAAAGAATTGCTGTCAACTTTTGATGATTATTTATTAAATCAAGAGAAAATTGAATTAAATACAAGTTTAGTACAAATCAAAGATATTGTAAATGAATTAAATAACGATTATAAAATAGATTTAGAAAATAATAATATTGAATTTTTAATTACTACTAAAATCCCAGATAAATATATTAATATTGATATTCTAAAAATGAAAAGAGTCATTTCAAATATGGTTTCTAATAGTACAAGATATTTGAAAAATGGTGGCAAAATAGTTATTAATATTTTGGAAGATAGAAATTATTACAAATTTTTAGTTAAAGACAACGGACCTGGAGTAAATGAAGAAATAATTAATAAGATATTTGATCCATTATTTACGACTGATTCATCAAGAAAAATATCGGGATTAGGATTATCAATATGTAAGGAATTTATTGAAATGCATGGCGGAACAATAAAGGCTTATAATGATAAAGGATTAGTTATTGAATTTACTATACCAAAAGAAAATAGAAAGTAAAATGTTTCTTTTTTATTTAATTATTTCCAATAATTTATTTTAAAACTTAATATTATCAATCAATAAACTTTGTTGAAAGAAAAATTTTATGATAAGAAAAAGGTAATTAAAATAGTCACATTTCAAATTTTGATAAAGAAGATAATTTTAAAAAAATGGTTTATAGTATTTGTTTGTTTTTATGCTTATTCATTAGTATTATCAAAAGTATTTGATAAAAAATTCAATATAAATCCCCATTAGTACTAGAATTTACAATTTATAATAAAGATTCTAAATTTAACAAAAATCTATTCCATAAACACTTAAAACGTGGTATATTATTACTAGCAACGGAAGATAATATGTACTCTTTCGTTATTGGAAATGAGTTGTAGATAACTACGACACTCGCTCCATTGAGAATTTAGTAACAACCCTAGTAAATAAAAGTTTACTAAGGTTGTTTTTTTTATCTTTTTGACGGCTTATATATGTAACTCCTTTCAAATCTAAAGAAAGGAGTTATTTTTATGTTAAAAACAGACGTTGTTCAAAAATACAAACCATCTTCTAAATCATTACAATTATTTAAATATGTTAAAGATTTAGAAATAACCAATGAATATACTTTATTAATAGAAAAACTAATATAGTGCAAGTATTTCCACTTATTAGATGTTAATAAATAATCTAGCACAGATATCGCTCCTTTTTATTACTTTTGTTTCATTCATAAAGTGAAATTATATTTTTTCATATATCTTTGTAAAAATTTTAACATCTTTAGAATATTTGTTTTATTATTTCATTAAAACATGTTTCAAACAAAATAGCTATTGTATAATATACAATAATTATAATTAACAATAATTTATTTTGGATTTTTATTCCCAATTAACTTTTACCATTAATAATATTGATTAAAGCAATAATAAAAAACCAACTATCTTAATTCATTAACAAATGACTTTTTATCAAATTTTAAAATTTTTATTTTATTAAGCATATACAATTAAATATAAAAGATATTCATTAGAAATTTTTCCAATTGTATTTAATAGTAGTTTGAATAATTCATTAGATATTAATAAATATAATACTGAGATAATATTGTAAATCATTAATTTTTAAAATTTATTATTCATATCCTTTTTATTATAATTAAATAAATAAATTAAAACTGATGTAATAAGTAATGTAGCTATAGCAATATATGTTGCTTCAATTCCAAAAACAGAATTGTATGCAAAACTATTTTTAGACTCAATTAACTTAAATATTGAGTATGATGATGGAATTCCACTATTAGGCAAACCAAATATAAAATTTTGTGTAAAATTCCAACATGTATGAATTGCGATAGGTTCCCATATATTATTGTTATAATAATAGGTCAGTGATGTAACAATTCCCATTCCAAAAATTGAAATTAAAGCCATTAAAGTTATCCCTTCATTATAAAGATGAGTTAATGAAAAAAACAAACTATTAATTATAATTGCAATAACAGGTTTATTATATTTTTTTAATATTTTTTCATAAAGAAATAATCTACATACTATTTCTTCTGAAGCTGATTGTATTCCAATACTAATAAATGAAAATAATAGTATTGGAATATTTATATAATTAAATGAAAATATTATGCTACCACTTAAGTGTGCAACCATAATACAGAAAGAATTCATTATAAATCCAATTAATAATCCTATAAATATTTTATTATTTTTAAATTTAAATTTAGAATACATATATCTATTTTTCTTTATATACATTAATGCTAAAAATAATATAATACATGGTATTGTATAAATTAAATAATCATGAATTATATTAATAACTGCAGAATTACTATTACTAGTTACATTTTCAAAAAAGGATCCAATTATTCCAGTTACTAATTCATAAAAAATATAAGTAATAAAGAGAATATATATAAGTGAATCAGTAAATTTTGTCTTTTTATTCATTGAATTACACCTTCCCTATCTTATAAAATTATATCATATATAACTTATTTAAAAAATTATTATTGTATTTTTTTAATAAATAAATTATATTTTGATTAATGATTAATAATTATGTATCAAATTGTGTAATAGAGAAAAAGTTATAGATATCTTTAACAATCGCTCCATAGTATAGTAAAACCTGCTCGAACTTTTCGAATTTTGAAAAATAACTAATCTAGAAATAAATTAGTTTTTTGTTTTATAAAACTATCTTACTTTAAAAAGATAATAAAATATCATTTTTAAAATTTAAAATACAGGACTTAAAGAATCCATTAAATCATTTGAAATAAAAGTTTTAAAAAAATAATATCTTTGTAACGTAATAAACTTCATTGTTGAATAAATATATTTATACTGTTAATTAAATGTATGAGATAATGTTTTAGATATGGTATTGAAGATTTAAATTTAAGTAAAAAAGATAACTTTTAAAGATAAGTTATCTTTTTTATTAATAAAATTATTAAAACTATCTGCAATTACCATTTTATCTTCTTCATTTCCTATAAATGATATAGAAACTATACTCATATTATTAGATTTATCAAAGGCAAATGCTTCATCTCAGCCATTTGAACTAAAGTATATTAAATTAGGAAAGAATTCTTAAACATGATAATCATTATTTCTAGTTACTATATCTTCTAAATTCCAAATGTCATAATATTTCTCATTAATGATACCAGTGTATCCATTTGTAGTTTTCATATATTCAATATAATGTTGTGGTAATTTAATATTAAATGTTTCTTCTATATTATTTATTATATTATACATAATTTATACCCTCTCATTTATAATATTAGTAATATCAATTAAATTTTAAATCATGTAAAAATTCAATACTAAGTATATGTTCGTTAAGTTTGTTTTTATTATAATTGATTACTCTTTCATATTTAAACTTCTAATTATTTTTTATATCATTTTTAAAATTAGTAATTATATAAAGTTTTATCAATCAAGATAGTTAAAATTATTTTTATAGAAATCTATTAGATTTACATTAAAAAAATAAATCAAAATTTTAGGTTCTTACTTAAAATATTTTTCGATAATATGTGTGCATATTGTAATGTTTCTTCTCTTACTTACAATGTCACGATTTATTTCTAGTGTATAATTATTAGTTTGAACTTTCATCTATATAATTTTCAATAGTTTTAATCATCTCCAATATAACATCTTTTTCTTGAATACAAATAATTCCTTTTTCTCTATATTCATTATCCATATCATCAAACTCTTTTATAGATATACCTAATTCTTGAAGATCTGATATTATATTTCCTGGATATTCATCACCAACAAATTCCCAAAGGTTAAATAATGATTCAGAAACAAGTTCATTCACATTACCTTCATTTTTTTGTATTCTTTCTTCTATTATTCTTTTTAAATTTTTTCTTCTATTATTCATTATAAAATTTTTATCTGTATCAAATTCGTGCTTTGAAATTTCAAATTCCAATTTTTTTAACAATTCTTTTATTTCATAGATTGACATATTCTTTAACCATATTTTATTACTATCTACTGAATTTATAAAATCAATTCTTTTTAAATAATTCTTTTTCTTAAATCCAAACATTACTATATTTCTCCCTAAAAAAATTATACACTATTTTTTTTAATTTTGATACATTTAGTCAAAAAGATATAAAATAATTTTTGTTCTTAATTGTTTATTAGATTTTACTATTACTAGTTTAGAATAATCTTAGTTATCGCTTAATCTGATAATAACTAACTAATTAAATAAAGTCTTAAAGAAAAAGATGATTTTGAAAGATAAATTCAATATCATCTTTATTTATTTTTTGTTTTAACTAATTTATTAGAAATTGTTGTCTCTATAGGTGGAACATAGTCAACTAAATAAAAAGTATATAAATGAGCATATTTTT
The DNA here is from genome assembly GCA_051872765.1 of Bacilli bacterium. Classification (GTDB taxonomy): domain Bacteria; phylum Bacillota_I; class Bacilli_A; order RF39; family UBA660; genus CAG-1000. The sequence goes on from JBJEED010000062.1 coordinate 10,059, forward strand.
TCATAACTTCTTGTACTCTGCTTAAATTTCCTGACTTATCAAATAAAATTGTAGACTCTACAAGTTGTTCAACTCTATGGACTTCACTAGGATTCATAGCAGTTATTGAATATCTATTCTTATAGTCATAATCAAACGCAATATTAACGCCTGTCTTATTATCTTTGGCTGTTTTAGAATTTAATTTTTCTATTAATTGGTTATAAGTATAGTAATCCGCTTCTGGTTCTAATATAATTACTATATTTAATGTTCCTTTGATATATTTTGAGTCTTGATAATTTGTCATATAAATAGAATTTATATTACAATCTTTATATAATTCCTCAATAGTATCAGTTATTTCTTGTGATAAAAATGAATGTTCTTCAGCACTAAGATTAATTCTTTCTTTTATTATCTTATCTAGATGTAATAAATCATTAGCCCTAGCAATTTTTAACATATTCATAAACTCTGGAAATTGATTATCATCAGAATATATATTTTTATCCCATTCATACCATATGTCAAATGCATCTTTTGCACCATCTTTTAACATTTGTTGAACTCTTAAACTATTAAAAACAACATTATTTTTTTGATTATTTAATGAGTGATGCATTCCTTTTTCTTGATAAATCTTTGCCTGTAAATCAGCTTCAATTTTATCACAATAATGTGAGCATTTTGCTTCTTTAGTTATTTGCTCATCAAATTCAAATAATAAAGCTAATAAATTATCTTTTTCTTTTAGATTACCTAAAGCATCTCTCATAGCTTGATGTTCAATTTCTTGTTTCTTCTCTGGCGTAATGCCATCAAAAGGTGTAATATCACCAATTAATGTTTCACCCGTTTCATGTATAGTTAACATTCTTAACACTTTATCAACATCTAAATTATATTCAAATTCAGAACTTAACACCATTGCCAAACCTAAAGTTCCGATTATATGTTCAGATACTGTTTCAATTCTATTAGACTTAACATTCCAGTGTTTATTATCCCAACCCGTTCTTACTTTATTTTTTAATCTAAAATTAAGATAATAAAATTTAAAGATTTCTTCACATTCAGAAGGTTGTTTATTACATAATAAAGATATAATTATGCTTCCTTCTTTAATTAATTCTGTTGATGAAATATTATTTTCTTTATCTTTAATTAATTTAGTTAATATAAAGTCTAACATTTTATACTTGAATACTAATTTACCATCTTTATTACTCATATCTCTTGCTTCTATTATTTCACTAACATATTGTTTTCCTAATTTTAAATCATAAAAATCATAATTAGGATATAAATTACTAAATTCAGTAAGAAACAACATCCTATATATTTTTGATAAATTATTTGCCTCTTTAAATTCGGAATCAATAGCAGTTGCTAATATCATACTACCAAATAAGTGATCTGCTACACTATAATTATTTTGCTCATCAATAATCTTGTTTTTTAATTCATTTGATTTAGTATAAAAATCTAATGATTTTATTGTTTTATCTATTTTTTCCATTTTATCTCCCCCACACATATGAGTAATTGAATATTATTATAGCATAAATTTAATATATTGCATTATAAATTTTTTTAATATAATAATACATTTTCTCATAATCACCTACTACTTCAAAATAAATCTGTTTTATTTCACTACTTTCATCATTTTTAAACAATTATATCGCACTTTAATATAAACATACTCAATTTAAATATCTACTAAAATTTAGATACTTAAAATATATTGAGTAATATAATATTTTTTATGATTAAAATATATAAAAACTAATACTTTTTTGATACAATTATATTAATAGTAAACTTATTGAGAGGTATAGGAAATGGAAAATAAATTAATAAATAAATTATACAATATATCTAGAATCATTATTCCAATACTAACATTTATAATATTTAATATTATGTTAATCAATGAAGATGAATCTTGGAATATTCTTCCACCAATTTTTGCATTAATTACATTTGGAATTAGTTTTCCAAGTTCTATAATAAGTAAAAAAATAATAAGTATTGGAGATAAAATTAAAAACAAAATTATAAAAGTATTATTTTATATAGTTGTATTGCCAATTGTTATTTTTATTTTGTTTTTGTTAATATATTCATTTGTTCTATTTATTTATTATTTTATTCCAAATCCTAGCGATTTTGCTTCTGCGTTAGGACAAGCTCTTTTAGCATTATTTTTTGTAGCAGTAGGAACTATTTGTATTATTGTTCCTTATGTTCAAACATTAATTGTGATTATTCTTAAACAATTTATAAAAAAATAAACATTTAAAATCTATATAAACTAATAAAATATCTTATATGTGTACAAATGATTTTTGCTTTTAAATCATCAAACATAATAAGAATAAAATTTTTATTTCTTATTTACAATAATATAAATAACCATTTCATTATAGATTTATTGAAATAGTTCTAATATTTTTTTAAAAATCCACTTTTATTATTTTTTAACTTGGATCAAATTTTTTTACATCATAGTTTTTTTTATAGTCTAACTCTATATACGCAGTAAAAAAATCGAAAATACCATTAAATTCTATTGATATTGTTCCAATTTTTTCAGAAATAGCTACATTAGTAATTTTTACATCTTCTTTTATCTTATTTAGATCCCAAAAAGGTTTGATTTCATTTATTTTGTTCCATAAGTCAATATAATCATTATAATCATAAATATATATAATATCTGTTTTTTGTTGATCATTTAAATCATCAAAATTATATGGTAATTTTTTTCTATCAATTATTATATCAAAACTAGCTGATTCCCATATTTTGTAATCAGTTAATCTTAATTCATCATAGATTTTATAAAATATTTTTTTATTTATTTCATTTATTTGAAGATAATATTCATTTATTACTTTTCTTGTTTGTATATCTCTTTGTTCTATATTCATTTCTTCATCTGTTTGATAATTAATCATATTATATTTATATCTTCCTAAAATACCAAAATCAATAAATTCAACTTTAGGTTTACTTTTATCTCTTGTTATATAATTTATTTCAACTTGCTTGTTATACTTATTTTTTATCATTGATTCTATATCAATTAAGACTTTATCAAATATTTCTTGGCTTATTTCATTTTGAAAATCTATTTTTATAATATCACTATTATCAACTTTTACTACAATTTTACTAATTTTTTCCCATTCTTCGTCACTTTCATCGCCAATTATATATCCTACTGTTAGTTCGTAACCTATTGTTGTTTTTCTTTCGTTAACCTTTTTTTTAAATTGATCTATGCTTGTTATAGTACAATTTTTTGAATCCATTTCATCTTTTATTCTTAACATTAAATACTTTCTTTTTTTTGCTTCTATTCTTTCATTGTTAATTATTTCATATAATTTATTAAGCTTTTCTGCTGTTTCTATAACTACTTTGTCATTTAGTTTTGTACCTTTAACTATATTTGTTTTCTTTATAAAATTAAATAATCTCATTTTTAATTAACCTCAAATACCAATCTATAGAAATATTAATCTATTGAATTTACACTTTTTATTTATAAATTTTCAATTGTTTTTATAATTTTTAAAATTTCATTCCTTTTTCCATACTCATTATTCACATTATCAAATATCATTAGCCTAAAACTTAAACATGATATCTTCAATATTATCTATTTTATCATCTTTATCTCGATTAGACAATTTACAAATAATCCTAAAGCTTATCATTTTAATGTAAGTTTTTTTCAATATCATCAAAAGATTATATAATAATTTATTTTTATTTAACTATTTTCTATTTTTTAAATATCTTTTTATCTTTTCAATAAAATATAAGTTAACAACAATATTAACAATAGTAATTATTAATACTCCCTTTATTAAATACAAAACAAAAATATATTTACAATATAAGTTTTACTATATATTGAAACTTAATTTTAAAAATTTTTCAAAATAAAAAATCTATAAAGTAAATTATATAAATTTTCTTTATAGATTTTTATTTTAATCTCTATTTAATATTGACATCTCATTTTCATTAGTTAATAAGTAATATCCATAATCAATATGATATGCACCTAAATAAGATTTATTATTATCATAATCATTAATAACTAATAATTCTGTTCTAGTTGGCAATAAATATTTTTTTATGTTATTTTTAATTTTACTTAAATATTGACTATCATTTGACAACTCTGACTTATTAATATAAACATAATTTAAAAAAGCATTAGAACTCTTTGTATACTCTACATACGCTAAAATATAATTATCATTATCTTCAAAAATAATATAATCATATAAAGATTCACATTTAATTTCTATATAAGAATCTGTGTTTAAATTCGCTAATAATAAAGTATCTTTATCGTTACTTGATAATTTAAATGAATAATTATCATTAAATTCGTTTTCTATTATTTCTCCACTTTCATCAAGCACCATATCTGTTCTTTTAATAGTATGATTAATAAAATATTCTTCATAATTATCTCTTGTAATTGCATAATGCTCAAGAGAGATATTTCCATACTCATAAGTCTCTCCAATTTTCACAGAAAATGTACTATATCCCATCATAAAAGCAAAATAAAGTATAAAACTTATTATTGCAAAAATGATTACAGAACTTTTCTTAGGCTTTGCATCAATATCTTTAATATAAGGAATAATATTTAATAATTCAGCCGCTAAAAGTAATATTGTAAATAATATTCCCATAATTGAAAGTTCATTTATCGTTTCTACTAAAGATGTTTTAGGAATAATTTCGTTTAAAATAAGTGAAAAATCCCAAAATCCATGCAAAATTATAACTGACCAAATATTTTTAGTTTTGTAATATATCAAGCCAAACATTATTCCTGTACCTATAGCACCAAAAACTTGAGTAATTGTAGCAGAGACGGCTTGACCTGTTGTAAAAATATTACCAAAATGCATTAATCCAAAAATTAATCCACTAATTATAATAGAATACCAAATTCCCTTTTTAGTATCTCCATATCGTTCTAAAAATTCATTTAAAAGCCATCCTCTACATAAAAACTCTTCACAAATTCCAATTAATAAGCAACCAAGTGATATATTTATAAGTGATAATCCACTTTTAAATGCTCCTCCTAATACACCAAATATAATAGTAAAAAAAACAGAACCTATTAAATAAAATAAACCATAGAATAAACCTGTTTTAAGTGATTCTTTCTTTTGAGTAAATACATATGAGTTTTTAAATAATAACATAACTATTAGCACCATTATTGCCAATACTGCTTCGCCTATTACTAAACTTCCTTGAGGATAATTTACTATTGCATTAAATACTAAATTACCACCATAACCATAAATAATTGCTTCTGTAATAAATACAAAAATAAATAACATCAACATAGTATATAAAACAATATTTGTTTTTTTCTTTACACTTTTTTCCATAATTTTTTAATTTTCCTCTTCTTTCATTTGATCTTCTCTTAACATAGTAGTTGGAACTTGCAATTCTTGCCCTAAATAATTACAAGTTGATGTTCCATCTTTATTATCTACACAATCAGTAGCTTTTCCGATAGAAAAAAAGCCAATTAGAGAAAAACACAAAATAACACATGAAATAATTCCAATTACAATTCCAATGATAGCTAATCCTTTTGATGCACTTTTTCCAATAAATCCCAATACTATACCAATTATTCCTAAGATAATACCAACTATAACAATAATTTGTGCACCTGTTAATGATTCTGGACTTATTATAAGTGGTATTAAAGATAAAATTGATAAAGTAAGAGAAGCAATTGCAAATTTTTTCTTATTTTCCATTAGAATACACCTCACTTTCTAAACTGAATTACAAGAATACAACTAAAATGTAATTACATCAAGATATATCAATATTCTAGATATTAATATAAAAAATATTGATATAAATTTAAAGCAAACTACTTTTTTCGACCATATCTTGCATAATAATTATATATTATTATTTTAGATTTGTCTATATTTTCCTTTCGTTCCAGTAGTAAAGACTTTACTTTCGTTAAAGTATAAAATAACTTTAGAGTTTCAGTTAGGAGGTAGTTGTATGAATTTATGTGAAATTTTAGCAATAAACTTAAAATATTATCGTAAAAAATATAACTTATCTCAAGAAAAGTTTGCAGATATTTTAGGAACTACATTATCATATCTAAATCAAATTGAAAATAATAAAGTAGATGTTAAATCATCAACTATAGATAAATTTGCTAAAAATATTAGTATATATGATAAAAAATCCAAAATTAAATCTGAAGATTTAGTCACATATAAAAAAGAACATTTAACTAATTTTTCTAGAATAGATGAAAAAAAATAAGAACTAATTATTACTTTGATTGTAACAATTAGTTCTTTTCATATATTTTTATCTTCAATTAATATTATATTTTTAATCAATTCTGCTGTTCCATCAACCCCAAGTTTATCAACGTTAATAGCTAAATCATAATTGTCATGTGAACTCCAAATTCTATTAGTAAAATGATTGTAGTGTTTTGCTCTTTGCTTATTTATTTTATTAATTTCTTTTTCAGCATTAGATTTATTTAAACCATAGTATTTAACTGATCTTTTAACTTTAGAACTCATATCTGAATATAGGAATATCTTTACTACATTCTTTCTACCTCTAAGTACATAATCAGCACATCTTCCAACTATTACACAAGAGCTTTTCTTAGCAAGTGATTCAATTATTTTAGATTCTGCTTGAAATAGCCCATCATCATTTGTATAAAATATGCTTGATTTAGAACTTTGTTCTTCATTTAATTCAACATATTTTGTGTTATATCCAAACTCTTTAGCTGTTAAGTTAATTATTTCTTTATCATAGAATTTTATTCCTAATTTTTCTGCTAATAGTTTTCCTACGAAGTGTCCACCAGAACCATATTCTCTTGATATTGTAATTACAACATTATTATTTAATAAATTATTACATGTTTTGACTTTTTCATCTGGAATATTAACTTTATCATCTAATATATCCATTTTCTTAAATTCACTTTTTAATAATATAATTGATGTTAAAAATGCTAGAACATCTGATATTATTGCACTCCATAACATTACAATAACACTATTTGAAATATTAGCCAATATAATGATTGATGGTACAAAAAATATTACATCTCTAGCTAATGCTAATAATGTGGATTTAAAACTTGAACCCATTGATTGTAATAAAATAGATATGGATTTAATTAAACAAGTTAAAACTATTCCACCTAAAAATATTCTTAAACAAAATTCTGCAAATTCCATATACTCTACTGAATTACCACTACCAAAAATATTAATAATTGCTGTTGGGAAAAACTCAAATAAAATGAATGCAATTACACCAATTATAGTATTTGTTATTAAAATGTACTTAACTGTTTCTTTTACTCTTCTAGAATTGCCTGCCCCCATATTATATCCAATGATAGGCATACCACCTAATGATACACCAATTACTATCGATATAACAATACCAAATATTTTCATACAAATTCCAATTACAGCAAGTGGTGTGACAACACCATAAGCAACGCCAGTACTTGCTAATGTTTTATAGCCAAATTTACCTACTAAATTATTAGCAACAGCAATAATAATTACAATTGCAAGTTGTGTTATCAATGATGCAAGACCTAAAAATATTGATTGTTTGCAAATTCCATAATCTAACTTTATTGATTCTTTTGAAACTTTAAATTGTTTTGACTTCTTTAAGTAATAAATACTAACTAGAAATGTCAATATTTGACCAATAATAGTTGCAATGGCGGCTCCTTTAACACCCATTCTAAAAACAAATATAAATATAGGATCAAGAATTATGTTTGATATAGCACCAACAATAGTTGCAAACATCGCGTATTTAGGGCTTCCATCAGATCTGATACTGGCATTTAATCCTTGTCCAATTATATAAAATGGTAAACCATAACAAATTATTCTTAGATAATCTTTTGCGTATTCATAACATTCTCTCTCGTTAGGATTTCCACCAAATAAAACCAAAATTTGTTTATTAAAAACTAATCCTATAATAGTTATTATTATTGATATAATTATTAATAATAATAAACCATTACCAACGCTTTTATTAGCCTTTTCTTTATCATTGGCACCTAAAGATAAATTAAATAAAGCAGCTACTCCATCTCCAATTAAGAGTGAAAATGCAAGCGATATTACAGTAAATGGATAAACTATATTTGTTGCTGCATTACCAAAGGCTCCAGCAACACTCCAACCTATAAATATTTGATCTACGATATTATATAATGCGGCTACTATCATGCTAATTACGCATGGTATTGCAAATTTTTTTATTAATTTAGAAATCTTCTCATTTCCTAAATCTAGATTTTTCATCTTTACACCTCCTAAATTATTTTAAAACATAAAAAATGCATAAGTCCTTATACAATTGGACTTACGCATGACAGCTACTCATTGACTATAATTGACTAATGTATTCTATTTCTCAACAAAAAAATTATATCATAAATTATTTTTTTTGCAAGCGTTAACTTTCCTTTCTTTTAAAAATTATTTTAAATATTTGTCTTACTAATGGTTGAATAAAAAAAAGCTGAGTAAAATATGCAAATGGAAAATTAAAACAAATTAACTTTAACCAATTAGCAAGTAATGTAAAAATATTAAATCCTATATAATATGGATAATATGACCATGATGCTATAAAACTCATTACTGGAACCATTATTGCAACAGTTGAAGTGATAACAGCGGTTTCAAAAGTAATGGGATCAGTTTTCTTTATATTAAAGTTTTTACAATCCATTTTAAAAGAAAATGGTTGTCAAATTATCATTTCACAAGTATATGCAAAACATAACTCGACTAATACAACTACCCAAATTGGAAAATAGTTTCCTAAAATATAAACTCCGCCTAATTTATCAATTGCAGTTAAAAGACTATTTGCAGATGTCATATTCATTAAAGTAGAATCATTAACAATATATAAGCTATAAAAAACACATAGAGAATGCTTATTAGTTCCGTGATCAGATTTACAAGCATTTAGCTCTACATGTGTTGTCTAAGTTTATTACAAATTTTCCTTTTTATTATACCACATTTTTATTATTGAAAAGTTATAATTTAAATATTTTTCCATCTTTTTAAAATTGGAAATAACTTATTACAATGTTCCTTCATTTCTTCATTAGTCATACCAGCTTGTGATCCATATTTTGAACACATTTCTATATATTCTTCCATTGTAACTTTATCAATAAATTCTCCGTCTAAATAAAAATATTTACAATAATCATTATTGATACTACCATCCTTACTTGTAGCCAATTGTTTATTTGTGCGATTGTTGTAGTTATCTACAACTTTCCCCCTTAGACGATTGATTAAAAATCAATCTATAACTAAATTATAACATTACATATAAAAAGTACCAACATAATCTTAATAATTAAGTTAATCATTAGTAATTATTGATAAATTAGGGTTATTTTCTTTCCCAATAATTTCTACTGAAGAATTAGCATTAATGAAATTTAAATTATTATTATTTTTAATATTTATAGATGTAATATATGTTCGCTCTATTTGTAATTCTTCTAGAAGATAATTTTGACTTATATCTAAATTTTTTATAGGATTTTTACCCAACCACAACACTTTTAAATTTTTGTTTTGGCTTAAATCAATAGTTTCTATTGAATTTCCATATAAAAACACTTTTTCCAATAATTTTTGATTTGAAAGATTTATATTTGAAATCAATGTATCATTTAACCATAATTCTTTTAAATTTATATTATTTTCCAAATTTATATTAGAAAGTTTATTGTAGGATAAACTTATATGTTCTAAATTTATATTTTTAGATAAATCTATTTGAGAAATTTGATTATTTTCTAAAACTATTTTCTTTATTTTTATGTTATTAGATAAATTTATAGTTTTAATATTATTATACATTAATTCAAGGTTTTCTAAATTTATTAAATTAGATAAATCGACTTCAGAAATATTTTTTTTATTACAACTTAAATCTTTTATACTTTCAAAATCTTCTTGTGTTAACTCCAAATAATTTTCAATTTTACTTGAATTAACTTCATTATAAGCATCTAAAATACAATTTTCAAAATTATTAACCTCAGATTTATTTGTTGTAAGATTTAATGCAAAAAATATACTTACATACGCTATTATAAAAATTGACAACCCTATCCAAAATATTGAATTTTGTTTAGAATTATTAGAAAAAAACTTATTATACTTTATTGAACATTTCAATACAAATATCCCTAATATTGAATCAATTATATCAAAATCTAATATAGTTAAAAGCATTAAAGTTCCAACTATAATTCCAATTTTACCGGCACTTTCTTTTCCTTTAATTGATAACGAATATCCAACAAATAATAAAATTGTGTAAATTATATTAATAAAATTCAATTCAGTTATTAAATAAAAAATTGATGTTATAGCTGAAAATATTCCTAATATAATAAAATCATTAGACAATTGTTTTTGAATTTTCTTAAAATCTTCATTCATAATTATTTTCCTCCTTATTATGTTAATTTTATTATAACATTTTTATATTAGAAAAACTATATTTTTATTTTACATACTAATGTAATGATACAATTGATATTAGATTGACAAAAGAATTATTTTTTCATTATTTTTAAACTTATTATATTATAAAAATATTTACTACTGGTAATTCTTGTTTGTCTACGTTTAGTTATTTTACATACATATATATTATTTACTATTATGCTTTTTATCTAACAAAAATTTTGCTAATTTTACAACTAGTGTTACTACGAATATTATAATATATAACATCATAGCAAGAAAACTAATTAATGTCTCACCTAAATATGTTAATCCTGGCATAAATCCATTACCTGGCAAATAATTATAATAAATAAATAAAACTAATGATAATATAATAATAATAATTTCATATATGAACAACTTAATCCATTTTGATTTATTTTTTAAGCATCTTACAAAATTAAATATTAAAAATATAAAAATTAATATATATATTATTAAAAAAAATATTATCACTTTAACCTCCACTTATTTTATAGAATAATTGTATCAAAATTCAAACTAAAAGTCATTCAAAATATAATATTAAAAAAAGTATACTTTCCATTTAATATACTTAAAAATTAATCTTAAAGATAACATAAAACTTAAATGTGTAAACATTTAAAAATTCAACGTAAAATTATCAATTTATTTACATTTATATTTTTATAAAACGATTTGATCTAAATTTCTATCTCAATATTATCTTAAATTTATATTATTATTTATTAGTTTTTTAATTGCATAATTTCTATTTAATTTCACTTTAAATCCAATGCTTTTTTAGGACATTCTTTAATACAATTGCAACATAATATACACTCCGTTGCATTTTTTCTTTTCCTTGAATCATCTAACATATTTACATTCATTGGACAATTTCTAATACATTTTTTACAATTTATACATTTATCATGATCACATTTTACTCTTAAATATGAATAATAACTAGCAGGCTTTAAAAATATAGCAACTGGGCATATATATTTACAAAAAGCTCTATTATCTTTAAATATAAAAAGAGAAGAAACAAAAATTAATGACAATGCAAATGTAATATATCTAATCCATCCTAATCTTTTTCTATTATATTTTGGTATCTTATATGGTAGTAAGTCTAATATCATACCTGTCCAACAAGCATAACCACACCATCCTCTTCCAAAGAATATTGGTCCACATATTTTTGCTACAAAATAGTGTATCATTGCCGATTCAAATACTCCTACGAATAAATAGTACCAAAACCCTTCAATTTGCATATTTTCTCTACACACAATTCCTAAATATATTAACATGTATAGACCAATCCCAAATTGAACAAAATTTCTTGCATATTTCTTTTTATGATTCATTAAAATTATTCCAATCACTATAAAGCTACCAATGTATGTAAAATTTAATAGATAAAATAGTTTATTTGTTGTTATAAATAATGATATTGCAACTATTTCAAAGATTAACCAATATAATTATTAATATTTTATTTTCTTTAATCCATCTTTTCATATTTGCCTCCAATTAATTAAAATATAACTTTATATAAAGAAAAATTTCTTCTAATAATATATCATTTCATTTATTCAAAATCTATATAAAACTAATTAGAATTAAGTTTATATAGAAATACTATCAATTTTATTATATAATTTTTATAAGAGGTATAAATTATGTATGAAGTTTTTAATAAAGAATTAAGTTATATAAAAGATATGAGAATTAGAAATAGTTTAATAACTATTTTAAATAAGCTACCAGAATATTTCTATAGCATACCAGCATCATCAACAGGAAAATATCATCCGGAATTTGCAGCTAGTGATTGTGGATTAGTAAAACATACTAAAGTAGCAGTTAGAATTGCTTATGAATTATTTAATGATGAAGCTATATGTAATTTTAATCAAAATGAAAAAGATTTAATTATTTTTGCTATTACTATTCATGATGGACTTAAAGAAGGTAGAATTAAAGAAAAATATACTGCTTTTAACCATCCTATTTTAATGAGTGAATTTATAAAAGAAAATAAAGATGAATTAGATTTAACTAAAGATGAAATAGAATTCGTATGTAGATGTGTAGAAACTCATATGGGACCTTGGATAAAAGATTATAATGGAAATGAAGTTCTTCCTTATCCAAAAGACAAATATCAAAGATTTGTACATATGTGTGATTATTTATCATCTAAAAAATTTTTAGATGTAAAGTTTGATAATAATAATGATATTTTATATTAATAAAAGAGATTGCATGAACTGAACCCCAAAAGTTGGACAGTTTATGTGATATGAACCCCGTTTCTTGGACAAAATAGAAACGAGGTTCATATCAATCAATCTCTTTTTAATTTTTCTTAACACTATCTTTTAGTTTTCTAAACTCAGCACTATGTTTAAATAATTCAATTACTTTTTCACTTTCACAAAAGCATTTTACATATTCATTCATTAATTTTGTATCTCTTTTCATATCACTAATTTTTTTCTTTAATTTATCTACCATAAATTATCTCCTTTTACTTCAACTACTTTAAGATTATTTTTCTTAGCAATATTTATAAGTGAATCAGTTAATTTACCAACTACTATAATAAACTCTGGCTTTAGTTTTGTTTTAACCTTATTATCTTTATTAACTTTAATAAATGTTCTTGAATCCTTATTAGTAAAGCGAACAGAACCATTTTTAATTAATTTACTATATCCATAGTAATTTTTTTCTAATTCTGAGATATTTGTATATAGGTAGTAAACACCATCATTTTGAAGAGAACACAATACCTTAAAATCTTGATTAAATACAGTATATACTTCTACTCCATTATTAATTGATTTCTTAATAAGATCACTTCTTTGTGTGCTTAATAGTTCTATTTCATTAAGAGTAACTATACTATCATTTATAATATCCACTTTATGTTTTTTTAATTTATTAAATGTATTTATAATACTAATAATATTTCTTTTAATTTTATTACTCATTAAACTTTCTATGTAAGATAATAATAAATCTACATCTTTAGTTGTAAACAATATATTTATCATTGTAATTAGGTTTGCTTCTTCTTTACTAAATATACTTTCATTATTATATTTAAAATCTAATAATATATCTGAATCAAATGAGTTACAAATATCTTCAATAGTATCAGTTTCTAATAACCCAGTATTACCTTTTTGATTATATCCTTTGTTAAATAAATATTTACACAATAAATTATTTACTACTTCACTATCAGTAACTGTCGATAATTCACCAACTAATTTTTTTAATAAAGTCATATCATAATTACTTAACTCAGATTTTTGCGTAATAGCATAATTATTATTAAACGATGCTATTAAATCAATAAGGTTTTTCTCTTCATCATCTGATAATTCTTTACCTTCTACATCTTTTAGGATATCTATATAATAATGAAAATTTTCTACTGATTTAAACAATGTTTCTTTATTATCACCAAAAATACTTATCATTATATAATAATATTTTTTAAATAATTCATTTATTTTTTTAGCTTTTACTATAAAAAGTAAACTAGATATATGTACAAAATTATATTTAAAATAATCTTCTAATACTTCTTTATTTATAAATGATAATCTCTCATCAAATATTTCTAATGATGAAAAATCATATATATCTTTATCTATTGTTATATTAATGTTATATGCAGTATTTATAATATCATTTAATAGTTTAATAGTAGGTTTATTTGTACTTTCTTTCGTACTATTTTTATATAATAATGACATACCAATAAATATAGTAACTTTTTCAACATTATTTTTTGTTATAATATTTTTATTAAACAGTATTTTAAATAAATCAAATAATGCATTATAATCTTTTGAATAATCATATTTATTTATATTAGTTAAATATTCATTAAATATTTTATTTATTACTTTGTAATATTTATCATATATTTCTTCACCATAATATGTTTTAAATAAATATAAGCATCGAGAATTACAATCAATTATTATTTTTTCTTTTTCCTCAATACTATCATTCTCATTATAAACAGGAACAACATATGCCAAAGAATAATTTACATCAGTCATAATTAAAGATATTATTTGATTAATATCTAATTTTTGAATTATTTTAAGTAACTTTGGTGTATATTGATATGAAATATCTTCACTATTAGGATCATATCTATATAATTTACCTTTAGCATTAACTAAACCCTTATTTATGAATATATTAATAATATCTTTTATAGACTTATTTTCTATATTTTCAATTAAGCCATAAATAACATCTTGATTATCTTTTAATGAAGGAAAACTAACAAATCTTAATAACTCTATATCATATTTTAGTAATTCTATTAAAGAATCATTATCTATATAATTAACCATATATGGATTTTTATTTATATACTCTCTTTGAACATCAATAGGCATTGTTTTAAGTAATGATTTGTCTTCTTTTAATTTCTCTAACTTTTTTTCAACATAAGTTTCTCTAGCTGAACCATTTAAATATAAATTATATTTTTCATCCTCAGAATATTTATTCTGAACATTTTGTGTTGCGAATTTAACCATGCTTGGACAACCTAAGATAACAAATTCCCACTGTCTATCAGTTAAATCATCTTTTATCTTAAGAATAATATCTTCTGTTGCCTTTAAATCTATTTTTGATAATATTTCTATTACTCTTCTTAGATCATCCATATATAATTTAGCAACATCTTCTGGTTGTTGAAAATAAAGTCTTATATACAATGAGTATTCTTCATCAGTCATTTGAACAACACTAGCATTCATAAAAAATTTATTGTCAGTTAACCAAGTTGATACTAATTGTTTCTTGGCCTCATTAGATCCATATCTAAATTTTGATAAGTTACTATTTATTCTGCTAACTTGAAAATCTAATGGAAGAATTCTTATTAAAGAAGGATGCTTAAAAAATAAGTAGCTTAAAACAATTTCATTATTTTCAAATTCTTTTCTATCTAAGTACATTTGTTCTATTTCTTTTTCACTCTTATTACTTAGACTTTTAATGAAACTATTTGCTTTTTTCTGAATTTGTCTACTTTGCATTTTCTTAAATAGTGACATAACAAAACCTCTTCTTATTCTATACCCAATTATAACATTTATAAAATTATATGTAAATTATTTATTCAAAATAAAAGACTAGAATTTATTCTAATCTCTATTTAAAATTGCTACATGAGTATCATCTAAAAGCACAAAATATCCATAATTTCTTGTTTTAACTGATAAATAGTCATTTTGTGTTTTTTTATCATGTATAATACATAAATTTCCATAGTCACTAATTAGGTATGATTTCATACTATCTTTTATATTATTCATATAATCTTTATCATTATTAATATCTGACTTATATAAATAGTTATATTTAAGTATATTATTACCACTATTATCTACTTCTACATATGATAATATATAGTAGTTTTCAAATTCATATAATGAATAGTCAATTAAAGTTTCACAATCAAATAATATCATATCATTTGTTGAATTATTTTTTAAAACTAATGAATTATTTTCTTTTGACAATGAAAATGAGAATGTATTTCTTGTATCATTTCCATCTTCATCAACTATTATATTTTCTTCTATTAAATCATATGATTCATAATTATCTTCTAAAATAGTATATTCTTTTATACTAATATTATCTATTTTATATATTTCATTTTCAAAATCATTACTACTTATTCCAATCAATGATAATAATACAAAATATGCAATTACAGCAAGTATAGAATATTTAACCAATTTTGACTTCTTAACTTCTTCATCTATATTTTTTATAAATGGTATTAATATTATTAATTGAGATAAAGCTAGTAATATCGATGCAATAATGGATACTGGGGATAAATTTGATAAATTAGAACTTACCTCAGTAATTGGAGCTAAATATCCCAAAAATAATGTAAAATCCCAAAAAGCATGTAAAAATACAACTGTCCATATATTTTTTGTTTTATAATATATAAATCCTAATGTAATACCAATTGAAATAGCATTGAATACCTGTGTAAAAGTGCTTGCAAAACCTGAAGTTGATATATTTATAAAATGAACTAATCCAAAGATTACACCAGATGTAATAATACTAATCCATACACCTTTTTTAGTATTTCCATATCTTTCTAAAAATTCATTTAGTAACCAACCTCTTAACAAAAACTCTTCATACAAACCAATTAATAATGTATATAATGCAATATTAAATACTCCAGGTAAATTATCCATAAATACATTTATACTAGAAATTAAAAAGAAGAAACTCATTATTAAATGAAAGCATCCATATTTTAATGTAGATATAAATTTTTCTCTTTTTTGGGTAAATACATATGAATTATTCCAAAATAATAATATTATAAATGCAAGTAATGCTAATATTGCTTCAAATATAATCTCCTCAGTAAAAATATTACTAATAATATTCATATATATAGCACTACTAAAATAAATATGTATTAAATAAAATGTTGCTACAAAAACTACTAACATTAAAAGCGAAAATAAAAATATATTCATTCTTACTTTATTATTTTTATTTTCAATTTGATTTTCATTATTCATATATTAATCACCTATTCTTAGTATTAATTGTAGCAAAGATTATTATACTTTTGGTTGATTTTTAAATAATTTTACACTTATATATTCATTTTTTCTTTGTTAAATATTTATGATTAACGGCAATTTTTTTAATACCTACTCCATATTGAAATGCTATAGTAGCAAGACCGCCTTCTATATTTATAACAACGCCTTCACCAAATATCGTGTGTACAACTTTATCTCCTTGTTTTATTTCATCACTGCTTTCATTATACATATTACCAATTTTTTTAACTTCTTTTTCTTCTTTTTTAGTATTAGTAATATTCATTAGGCTACTATCAATTTCTTTTATAAATCTACTTTCTATAGTACTAGATGTTTTTCCATATAATGTTCTTTGCCTTGCACTAAGTAAATATAATTTACTCTTAGCACGAGTTATTCCTACATAACAAAGTCTTCTTTCCTCTTCAAGCTCACTTAAACTTTCAAAACTTCTTTGATGAGGAAAAATACCTTCTTCCATTCCAACAATAAACACTACTTTAAATTCTAATCCTTTTGCAGAATGTAATGTCATTATATTAACTGCATCACTATTTTCTTTATATTGACCAGCATCAGCAACTAACATAATATTTTCTAAAAAAGTTTCTAAATCATAAATACCATTTTCCTCAAATGATACAGCTACACTTTTAAACTCATTTAAATATTCAACCTTAGCATCATTTATAGTAGATGGATTTAATTCATATTCACTTCTTAATCCTGTCTTTACAAGAACATCTTCTATTAATTCTGATAAACTTAAATTTTTAGAATCTTCTCTTAACTCAAGTATTATATTTTTCCACTCTAATTCTTTTCCAGAATTTATTGCATCAAACATAGATATATTGTTTTCTTCTGATATAGTTCTAATATTTTCTATTGATTTTGGACCTATTCCTCTTTTTGGAGTATTAATAACTCTTTCTAAACTAACTGAATCACTACTATTATATATTAAGTTTAAATATGCAAGTAAGTCTTTTATTTCTTTTCTGTTATAAAAATAATAACTTCCAATAATATTAAATGGAATATTTGATTTAACAAATGCTTCCTCAATGGTTCTGCTTTGCGCATTTGTTCTATATAAAACAGCAAAATCATTATATTTATATCCAAGAGAAACTAAATCTTTTATTTTACTTGTAACAAAATATGCTTCTTTTATTTCATCATCTGTTCTAATATAATCAATTACCTCTCCATCACCACTTGATGTCCATAAATTTAATTTTTTACCCTCACTATTATTTTTAATTACGCTATTAGCAGCTTTTAAAATATTATTTGTACTTCTATAGTTTTCTTCTAATAAAATTACTTTAGTATTTTTATAATCTTTTTCAAAATTAAGTATATTTCTATAATCTGCGTTTCTCCATGAATATATTGATTGATTAGCATCACCTACTACAAAAATATTATTATATTTATTAGCTAATAATTTACATAAATCATACTGAATACTATTTGTATCTTGGTATTCATCAACTAAAATATATTGAAATCTATATTGATATTTTTCAAGCACTTCCTTATTCTTTTTAAACAACTCTACTGGTTTTAATAATAGATCATCAAAATCGACTGAATTATTTTCTTTAAGTAATTTTAAATATTTAGCATACACCATTGCAATTACTTTATCATCTTCTCTTAAGAATAATTTTTCATATTCACTTGGTGATATACCATCATTTTTAGCACTACTAATTCTTGAAATAATGTGTTTTATATCATATTCTTTTGGATCTAAATCTAATTCTTTCAATATCCTTTTTATTAAAGATTTACTATCATCACTATCAAGTATAGTAATATTAGATGTATACCCTATTTCATAATAATTTTCTCTTAGAATTCTAAGACCAAAAGAATGAAATGTGCCAATAAATATACTATTTGATATATCGCCTAATTTAAGTTCTACTCTATTTCTCATTTCTTTTGCTGCTTTATTAGTAAATGTAATTGCTAAAATATTATATGGACTAACTCCATTATCTATTAAATTTATTATTCTTTCAGTTAATACTCTTGTTTTACCAGATCCTGCTCCAGCTAGTACTAAACATGGACCATCTTTATGATTAACTGCTTCTTTTTGTTTATCATTTAATAACATACTGCACCTCTTATTATTTGTCTTTTTAATTATATAATAAATTTAATTAAATTGATATGGTTATTTTAAATTTTCACTTATCAAATAAAAATGAATATAATATCATGAAAGTGAGGATATAAATGAAAAAAATTATATTAACTATTGTTAGTTTAATTGTAATAATTTTACTTAGTATATTACTTGGACATAATAAAAACAAAACAAATAAAGTTGTTGTAGCAGAAGTAACACATTCTGTATTTTATGCTCCATGGTATGTTGCTTTAGAAAATGGATACTTCAAAGAAGAAGGACTTGATATTGAGGTAATGCTTACACCAGGCGCTGATAAAGTTGCCACAGCAGTTTTATCACAAGATGCAGATATTGGATTTTCTGGACCAGAGGCAACAATATATGTATATAATAATTCCAAGGAAAAATTGATAACATTTGCATCGTTAACTAAAAGAGATGGACAATTTATAGTAGGAGATTGTTCACTAAAAGATAATTTTACCATGAATAACCTAATTGGTAAAAAAGTACTTGCCGGTAGAAGTGGTGGAATGCCTCTTATGATGTTTGAATATGCATTATACAAATCAAATGTTGATAAGTCGTTAGTAAATATTGACACAAGCATAGATTTTGCAGGACTTACAGGCGCTTTTATAGGAAAACAAGGGGATTTTGTTAACTTATTTCAACCAAATGCACTAAATATTGAAAAAGAAGGATATGGATGTATACTCGGATCTCTTGGACAAATAAGTGGAGTTGTACCATATACAACATTTTACGCTAAAGAAAGTTTTATAAAAGAAAACAAAGACATTATTAAAAAATTTAATAATGCATTAAATAAAGGATTAAAATTTATCAAAGAAAATGATTCAGAAAAAATTGCAAACTCAATATATTATCAATTTCCTGATACATCATTATCAGATTTAATTAAAATTGTATATTCATATAAACAAGCTGATTCTTGGTATGATAGTACATATGTAAATGTAGATGATTATAACAATTTACAAGAAATTATGATATATGGTAAAAGCATAGATAAAAAATTAGATCCTGAAATACTAATCACTAATGAGTTTAACAACTAAATTATTAACTGTTAATAATTTGTCTAAAACTTATTATTCATTAAAAGATGAAATATTAGTAATTGATAATATATCATTTGAAGTACATGAAGGAGATTTCATTGGAATAATTGGTCCATCAGGTTGTGGAAAAAGTTCTATATTAAATATATTATCTGGTTTAGACAAAGAATATATTGGAAATATTAATATAAAAGAAAATATCACAATTGGATATATGTTACAAGAAGATGCTTTATTTCCATGGTTAACAATTTATGAAAATGCTATTTTAGGACTTAAAATATCTAAAAAATTAAATAATGAAAAAAAAGAGTATGTTAATTACTTGTTAAAAAAATATGGACTTATAGAATTTAAAGATAAGTATCCTAATGAACTTTCTGGTGGCATGAAACAAAGACTTGCATTAATTAGAACACTTGCAATAAATCCTGATATATTATTATTAGATGAACCATACTCAGCACTTGATTATCAAACAAGATTAAAAGTTGGAAATGATGTGTTTAATATTATTAAAGAAGAAAAAAAGACAGTAATAATCGTAACACATGATATAGAAGAAGCAGTATCAATGTGCTCTAAAATAATTGTGTTAAGTAAAAGACCTGCAAGTATCAAAAATGTTCATAATATATTATTAACAAATAGTTCTACGCCTATTGAAAATAGAAAAACAAAGGAATTTTCTTCTTACTATAATCTCATCTGGAAGGAAATTGATGATAATGTCGATTGAACATAAAAAGTATATAAAAAAAATTAAAACAAAAAATATAATGATAAAAGTTACACAAATATTATTACTAATAATTTTTCTAACTCTTTGGCAAGTTTTGTCAG
Organism: Bacilli bacterium; assembly: GCA_051872765.1. Classification (GTDB taxonomy): domain Bacteria; phylum Bacillota_I; class Bacilli_A; order RF39; family UBA660; genus CAG-1000. The sequence goes on from JBJEED010000062.1 coordinate 31,396, forward strand.
ATTTAAATATAATTAATACATTTATCACAAGTAGCCCCCTAAATATTCTTAAAACTATAATAAATTTATATCAACAAAATAATTTATTCATACATATATTTATAACAATAAAAGAATGCATTATTGCATTTTTCATAACAACTATTTTATCTTTACTAATTTCGATAATTTTATATAACTTTGACTTTTTATCAAGGGTAATAGATCCATATTTAACAGTACTTGGGTCCCTTCCTAAAGTAGCTCTTGGTCCTATACTAATTATATGGTTGGGTGCTAATACTAAAAGTATAATAACAATGGCTATACTAATTTCAATTATTGTATCTATTCAAACAATATTAAATGGTTTTGAAAATACAGATAAATTAAAAATAAAATTATTAAAAACATTTAATGCCTCAAAATTAGATATATTATTAAATGTGGTAATTCCTGAAAACAAAAATGTAATATTGAATACATTAAAAATTAATGTATCAATGTGCTTAATTGGCGTTATTACAGGAGAATTTCTAACATCAAAAGCAGGAATAGGTTATTTAATAATATATGGCTCTCAAGTATTTAATTTAAATCTTGTTATGAGTGGCATATTTATATTAACAATACTATCTTTTATAATGTATAAATTAGTAACATCAATAACAAAAGAATGATATAAAAATCACTATTAATATGTATAGTGATTTTTAATATTATTGATACTCGTTTAATTCTTTTCTTAATTTTATAAGATTAATTATTTTATAAATATCATACATAATAATTAATATAGTAGGAACTAATATAATTGCAATCCAACCTTTTTTAGAAGTTAAGAAAAATTGTATTTTTCCAAGACTTGGTATTCTTAATATGACTTTTCCATATATATTTTCTGGTATTACTTTTTCTTCATCTTCTATTGCATTAGCATCCCCTTTTACTTCATATCTAATTCCATCCTCAGTATCAAGAATTTCAACAATTCTATGAGTAATTGGTGTATTTCCAAAAAAATTATTTGTTGATTTAAAAGTTATAATATCACCTACTTTTAAATTAGAAGTTTCTACTTTTTTAATCAATATTACATCATAAACATTAATATTTGGAACCATACTTGGACTAATTATAGTATATAATCCAAATGGTGGTATTTCACCTTTTTTAGTTGCTATTTTGCATGTAATAATATATAGCATTAAAAAAGAAGCAATTATCATTAAAATCACAATTAATGTGTAACTAATTACTTGACCTATTTTTTTAAATAATCTCTTCTTCTTAATAGTCTTATCTTCTTCCATAATACCACCTAGTTATTTACATCTTCTATCCTTATCTTTGAGACGAAAACTTTTCCTATTAAGTAATTTGTTCTAATGTTTTTTAGTTTTAAATTAAGAGTGTATTCATGGGTATTTCCAGGCGTTATAGTTGCGATGCCTAATTCTTTTGTTACAATTGGAATTGGTGTCTCGCTTTTGCTTACAACAACATTACTCTTATCAGTACTTATAGATTTAGATGTTAAAGTATAAACAAAATTTTCATCTATCATATTAGATACTGGAGTTATAACTTCAAAAATAACTTTATAATTTCCAATTGTATCTTCACTGAAGTTTTCTACTTTAAATGTATAAGAATCACTATAATTATAAGGCAAATTAGTTAATGAAATATTATCAGTTCTATCATAATTAACAAGCAAACTAAATTTATTTTCTTTTATAATATCACTATGATCTTTAATATAATTATTATAATAACTAATACAAATTCCAATAGTCATAGCTAAAATAAATATATAAACAAAACTATATAATATTATAAATAATTTAGTTTTTTTCATAATAATCTATCCTTCCAACATTTAATATTACAACCCTTATTATATTAATGATAACAAATTTATAAAAAGTTTACAATACAAAATAAAAAAGTGATTTTACTCACTTTTAACTTCAGTTTGTAATAATTCAACAGTTAAATAAGCTTCAAATTGCTTTCCTTGTAACAATAAGGCATTAACATTATTTAAGGAAATATTATATTCATATTCATGTGTTTCATAACCATCTAATACTCCACTTCCTATAACAACACTTGTACTTGGAGCATCACTAACATCCATATTTACTAAAGTTCCTCCATTAGAATTACCTTTTCCACTTAATGAATGGATAATTAAATTTGGCTGTTCTATATTTATTGTATTTGCTGTCACATTTAATTTTATATTATACTTTATTAACTCTGTGGATGTTATATCACTTTGAGATATTTTAAAGTTTTTAGTAATTTTACCAGTTGTTAATAGTGTATTAGTATCAATAGTAGAACCATTTTCAAATACCACTGATCCTAATGTCGCTTTAGTAATAACAATTTCTTTTTTCTCATCAGTATCTGATAATTTAATACTAAACCATGCAAAAGTAGTTCCCACAATTGCCACTAGTAATGTAGCAATACCTATTATTATTAAAAACATTGTTTGATTTTTATTTTCTTCCATAACTACCTCCTAGTATCATAATTATAATACCAATTTATAAATTAATTTTCAAGTAGTTAATCTAATTTATATAATGATATAACTGGTTTAACATTATGTAATAAATATAAATCTTCATTTATAAATATATTATTATTACTATCTATTATTGATCCTTTATTATCTAAATAAGTATTCATTATCCAATAATTAGTACCTATTATATTTTTATTTAAATTACTATATAAATAATTATATTCACTATAAGTTATCAATCTTAATTTACTTTTAGTATATATATTACATTTATATCCTTTTTCTTCTATTTCGTTTTTAGTTAATCCTATGCATTTCTCATTATCACACTCTACATCAATATCTATACATATTTCCTCATCAACAATACTACTAATAGTATCATCTGATAAATTTTTTATATACTCATAATTTAAATATTGATTTATATATGAATTATCCCATTTATATATTATTTCTTTATCAATAAATTGACAATTACCATCTATTCCTTTAATACAATGAGGTAATTTTTCATCTATTGCTTCATTACTTATTAATGTTATTTTATTATAAGTATCTTTTATTACTATCCAACTAATATCATCAATAATTACTTTAGAACCACTACAATAAAAAACATTTTTATCATATTTAGTATTATTGCTAGATAAACATTCTACCTTAAACTCTATAACATTACTTATATTTCCATCACTATCTTTAAACCAAATATAATTATTACCTTCATTGTAACTTTCTAAAACTAAAGTACTATTATTATTTTCAAACCATACACCTTTAAAATCATTTTTAGTTGAAATCATATATTCACTTTTATCTAGATCAGTTATAAATGATAATGTATTATTATTATGAATAAACTCCACGTTTATTTCTTTAAATCCTTTACATTTTTCTTTAGATATTTCTACACTGCCAAGATATGTTTTGCTTATACAATATTTATTAGTATCAATATAAAATTCAACATTACCATAATTATCAACATTTATTTTCCCATTACCACTAACATTATGATAGTCACTAACTATATAATCCTTATCATTATAAATACTACCTTCTTTAAATATATAGTTACCACTTTCAAGTTTATAAATTTTTTCTAACATATTTTTAGTATTATTTTTAATATTAATCTCTTCATTTCTTTTCATAAAAAAGAACATTATGAAAATCATAATTAACAAAAATATAACAAATATTAAAATATATTTACTTTTTTTCTTCATAGAATATATTATAAAATAAAACAAAACAAAAACCAAGAAAATCTTGGCTATTGTTCTTTTACTTCTATTCTATTAAATAATATTTCTGATTCATTTAAAGTAATATCTGTTTCTAAATTACCAAATTCTAGTGTATCAAATTCTATATTTTTAGTATTTAGCATCTTAAATATTCTATCAGAAGTTGTAGGTATAAATGCTCTTAATAATATAGCAGATATTCTAATACTTTCAAGAAGATTATATAAAACTGTTTTTAATCTATCAATTTTAGTTTCATCTTTAGCAAGAACCCAAGGTGTTGTCTCATCAATATACTTATTGCTTCTTTTTAATAATTCAAAAATATCTTCAAGTGCTTCATTAACTTTAAGACTCTTCATTTTACTTTCTACTAGATTTGGAAGCATTTTAGCATAACTGACTAACATATCATCAATATCTTCATTTATTTTTGGATTTTCTACTTTAGAATCAAAATATTTTTTACTCATCGCTAATGTCCTGTTTACTAAATTACCTAAAGTATTTACTAAATCTGAATTTGTCCTAGCAATTAATGCATCTTCTGAAAAATTGCCATCATTACCAAATGGAACTTCCCTTAATGCAAAATATCTAACAGCATCTACTCCGTATTCATCTATATATTCTCTTGGATCTTTATATCCACCTACTGATTTACTTATTTTACCACCATTTATAATTAACCATCCATGACCAAATACTTGATGAGGTAATGGAAGTTCAAGACTCATTAACATACATGGCCATATAATAGTGTGAAATCTAACTATTTCTTTACCAACTAAATGTAAATCAGCTGGCCAATACTTTTTAAATAACTCATCATTATCACTTAGATATCCAAGAGAAGTTATATAATTACTTAAGGCATCTACCCATACATAAACTACATGACCTTCATCAAAATCTACTGGTATTCCCCATTTAAATGATGTACGAGATACACATAAATCTTCAAGCCCAGGATTAATAAAATTATTTAACATTTCATTTTTACGACTAAGTGGCAATATAAATTCAGGATTTTTATCATAGTATTCAACAAGCTTATCTTGATATTTTGATAATTTAAAGAAATAAGCCTCTTCACTAACTTCTTGAATATCTCTATGACAATCTGGACATTTACCATCTTCGTCAAGTTGACTTTCTGTCCAGAAAGATTCACATGGTGTGCAATATAATCCTTTATATTCTCCTTTATATATATCTCCTTTATCATACATTTTCTTAAATATTTTTTGCACAGCCTTTACATGTTGTTCATCAGTAGTTCTAATAAAATAATCATAAGATATACCTAACTTATTCCATAAATCTTTAGCATTATCTATTATTGGATTAATATACTCAATTGGAGTTACTCCTTTTTCTATTGCTTTTTTTTCTATTTTTTGTCCATGTTCGTCTGTTCCGGTTTGAAAAAATACATCATAACCTTTTAATCTTTTATAACGCGCAATTGCATCAGCAATAATAGTTGTATAACAATGTCCAATATGAAATTCTCCACTTGGATAATATATTGGTGTTGTTATATAAAATTTTTCTTTATTCATTTTTAATCATTTCCTCTCTTCGGGTTTTCCGCTCCACCCATTTCTTTTAATATTTACACTTTCTCCACAAGTTAAATACTTTACAAATACTCCTTGACAGAAAGCATCACCTTTCTTAACAATAAAATCTTTATCTCCATGATTTTGTAAAGCCACCCACATATGACCCTCATTTTCCTTATTATTATAAAAATCACTATCAATTAGACCAACTTGATTGCACATCCGTACATTATATTTAAATCCCATACTACTTCTAACTAACAAAAGTAACATTTCATCATCCATAAACTTAGCTTTTATTCCAGTAGGAATCTTTTTAATTTCATTAGGTTTAATAATAAAATCTTCAATTGCATAAAAATCATATCCCGCACTTGTAGTTGTTTTTCTACTAGGAAGATTATAACTATTATATAGTTTTTTACTGCTACTAATATCTTTTTTAAATTGCTCAAAACTTATCTTTTCAAAATATCTATCCATTATATCACCACCATATAAAAAGACATAATCAAAGGACGAAATATTCCGCGGTACCACCTTATTTTATGTCTTAACATACTCTTTAATTCTTAACGCGAATACACGATTTGATTCCAGATCCATCTTCATGAAAATATTTATTAGTTTCCATCAACCACTAACTCTCTATAAAATATTATTTCAATCTCTTTCCTTCACAATCAATTGTATAAATTTTATCATAAAAAAGACTAAATTACTAGCAATTTTATAATATATAATTTAGATTTATATTATTTTGCAATATTTTTTATAAAATAAAAAGATTACAACTATTAAATATAAAGTTGTAATCTTGATAATTTAATTTGTAAGTCTATTTAAAAATATATTTCCTATCTTTAAATATTCATCTTTATCAGTAATATTATCAAAACGAGTATCATTTAATTCACCTATTGCTTTAAGAAATATATAATTAGTACTTAAAGCATCTGTTTCAGCATCTATTTGTACACCAAAAACATAGTTATTTCCATCTTCTGATGTATACTCATCTAATATGTAATATGTTAAGTCATTTTCTAATGTAACAACTTTATCTATCATAATCCTTTTCCTCCACCCATTAAATCTGATACATTTACCCATGCTTGACTTGCACCTTGATTATTCGTAACATCAATAGCAATTTGACTTATATCATATCCTTGATCTATTAAATCTTGTATAGATACACCTGTATCAGTAATTATTGTTCTAGTACCATCTGGATTAAATACTCTAAATCTGCCAAATTGAGAATTGGTTGAATTAATTAAATTACCATTTAATACTTCAGCATTAGTTCCACTAAGTGCTGATGACGAAGTACCATAACCAACATCAACATTGAATTCTCCTACACTTTCTCCAAGTTTAATATTATCATAACTTAATCCATTTTCTACTACAGTATCAACTACTGTATTATCTGGTGTTGGATTTATAGTTTGTATTGGTTCAGGCATTGTAAGAGGGTTTGGATCAGTAGTTGGTGCTGATACTGATTCAACAGTAGGTTCCACTGGTGGTGTACTTGCATTTGCATAAAATTGTTGAGCCATTTGGCCAACAGTTAAACCTGCTCCAGTAATCATAGCTGCATTTAACATCCATCTCATATCTCTTAAACCTTCTGGTGACTTAATATAATTTTTAAATTTATCTATCGCTCCTCGTAATCCAGGTCTTGGTTCTTCAATTGATTTTACGCTAGTAGCATTATTTAAAGATGTAAGGCTTGCTATTTTTTTCTCTTGATTTTTAATGAATCTTTTGGCAATACCACTAGCTGCCATCATTACTCCTACACCAAGTGGACCAGTTGTAAAAAATACTGTAGCTCCAATTCCTATACCAGCTGCAACAGCTGCAACAGTCTTCCAAGTTATTTTTGGCTTTTTTCCTTTATTCTTTGGAACAACTGCTTGTGATTGATCCATATTTTCTTCAGGTACATCTAACATAGGCTCATCAGGTAAAGTAATGTCGACGTCATTGTCTTCCAATTTATCTTTTTCTTCTTGTGTATCTTGAGATTTAGATTTATCTTTTTCTTCTTGTGTATCTTGAGATTTAGATTTATCTTTTTCTTCTTGCGTATCTTGAGATTTAGATTTATCTTTTTCTTCTTGTGTATCTTGAGATTTAGATTTATCTTTTTCTTCTTGCGTATCTTGAGATTTAGATTTATCTTGGCCTCTTCTATAAACATCAAATTCTTTTTCTTTATCAATTATTTCATCTAGCCTTTGTTTTATTTTATTTTTAGATATTTTTTCTTCTACCTCTTTATCTATATTTTCTTTTTCTGGTTCTTTTAAAATACCTTCTTCTTCCATGTATTTGATTGATTTTTCACTTGTATCTAAGTATTTATCGTAATCGATTTCTCCGCCTTCTCTTATAATTTTTATTTCTTGATCTAACTCATCAGAAAGATTATTTAATTCTTCATAACTATTTTTATATTTTTCCAGTGCAGATTCATATATTTCAATCTCAGTAGAATTTCTTTTACTTGAATTCATTTTTCTTAATTCATCTAAATGTTTTTCAGTATTTTGAATTCTAAATTCATAATATCTTGCTATAGTTCTAATTTGATTTCTTCTAAATAATTTACCTTCAAACATGATTTGTTTTTTATTGGCTTCAGCATATATAGCATTAGCGGCGTCATAACACAAATCATCTATTTCATTTATTTTAGTTGTTAACTCAGCTAATTGTGATATATCATATTCAGCTCTCCTAAATCTACCATTATCCTCTCTATGTATTCTATCATCATATTCTTGAAATACACCTTGTACTTCATTTCTAATATCATCTATTTCATGTGCAACTTTTTCTAATTCTATATATCCAATATTATCAAGATTATTATGATATTTATCTTTTATTTCATTTAGTCTTGCTTCTAATTCTGCTACTTTATCCATTATTCTTCACCTACTTTACTATTAGCTTCTAAGAATTCTAATCTTTTATTCATATTTGTACTAAAAACTGGAAGTACTATATCTAATATAGACTTATCATTTTCTATTACTAAGCCTTTTTCTAATCCTTTAAAAACTATGAATTCTTTACTAGGTTCTTCTTCACCAATTAACTTATTAGTAAAATAATATTTGATATTTTTATATTCAAAAACATCAATAGTGATATAATTATCACCTTTCCATTCAAATAAATCATCTTCTTCTAACTGATAGTTCATAAAATATACACTCCTCTACTATAATAATAATATCACATAACCTAAAAATACTAAAACAAATTACAAACATTTTACACATTTTATTAACAATTGATATATAAAAAAATAAAGCAAATTATTTTACTTTATTCTTCAATTAAACTATATAATACATCTTTTATTTTCATATCATAATATTCTTTTTTAAACACACTAGGATCAGTAGTATAAGTTTTTAAAGTTTCTATTGTAATAACCGGATATGAATAAACTAATTTACATGAATTATCAATATAACTATTGGTAGTCAATCTACCTGTAACACTACTAAACTTAAAACCATTGGCTAATTCTGCCATAAAATCAGTAACACTTCCATCATTACCTTCACCAACCTCTTCAGAATTAAGACCATAAACAATATAACCATTTAACTTAGATATGATATTTGCAAATGATTTAGTATTTTCATTAAATTCATTAGATAAATTTGGTTTACCAGCATAAATGACTCTACCTTGTGAATGCATATTTATATATATATTTGTATTTTTATAATGTTTGAGCATAAAATACATAGCTGCTTTTGTTTCAGGTTCACTTCCTAAACTATACCCACCAAAATATGTAGTGCTCTTTGTGGTTTTATCTAATGATACACTATTAATAAGACTCTTTCCATTATAATATAATCCAGCATTTTGTGTAGGAAAATTTCTATTTAAATCAACTCCATTAGCGTTACTTTTCATATTTTCAAAGTTATATATATCCCTATTTTGATACCACCATAAATTTTTATTGTTTAAAGATTCCACACCAAAATTATAAACCTCATAACCATCAGGATTCATAGTAGGAATAGCAACTATTTTATAAGTATTTAAAGCTTCTATAATTGATAAATCATTTGATTCATAACTATTTACTATATCAATAATATATTTCATTAAAATAAGAGTATTTGCTATCTCAGCAGCATGTACATTTGCATCAATATAAATGATTTTATCTCCATTACCAACTTCAATACCATATATATTCCTATTATCAACACTTTTACCAATAATTTCTAATTTTACAATATCACTATTATTTAAATTAAGTAACATATCTTCAAGTTCACTATAATGAAGTTTATTATCAAAGTCATATTCGATTTTTTTATAATTAGTAGTCTCAATAACATAATTAACAGGTTGATTAATAATTTTTCTAAAATCATCAACACTCATTCCTTTAGCAAAAATAGTATTAATAATTTCATTATCAGTTTCAGATGTATTAACAATAAATTCATTTTTAGAATTATTTAAATCATTATAATCACTTATAATAGTTATATTATCTTTTTTATTAAATAAAATACTTTTTAAAATTATAATTAAAAACAAAAATAATAAACTAAAAACTATCTTTCCAAATAAAGTTAATTTAATTTTTCTCATTTATATATTCTCCTATTTATATAATAATAGTATCAAATTTTAATAAAAAAGTCTTTATATAAATAAAAAATCACAAATAAATTGTGATTAAATTATTACAAAAAAAAATTGGCAACTTGCTATCTTCGCTTACACTATTTTCGCCGTTAAAG
>JBJEED010000063.1:0-41101 GCA_051872765.1 Bacilli bacterium
AAATTAAAACTTAATGATGAAGTTGAAATCGTTGGTATTAAAGATACTAGAAAGACAGTTGTAACTGGTATTGAAATGTTCAGAAAATCATTAGATTATGCTGAAGCTGGAGATAATGCTGGTGTATTACTTCGTGGTATTAACAGAGAAGATGTTGAAAGAGGACAAGTTCTTTGTAAACCAGGATCAGTTACTCCACATAAGAAATTTAAAGCAAGTGTTTATGTTCTTTCTAAAGAAGAAGGTGGAAGACATACTCCATTCTTTAGTAACTATAGACCACAATTCTATTTTAGAACAACTGATGTTACTGGTGTAATTACATTACCAGAAGGTACTGAAATGGTTATGCCTGGTGACAATGTTGATATGACTGTTGAATTAATCACTCCAATCGCAATTGAAAATGGAACTAATTTCTCAATTCGTGAAGGTGGAAGAACAGTTGGTGCTGGTGTAGTTTCTGAAATAATTGAATAATTTAAATATAAAAACTTAGAGAAATCTAAGTTTTTTATTTGTATACTTGTTAACGATGTGAAACAAAATTTATAAAAAATTAATTCAGTATAATTGAGTTAATTTTTTATTTTCTTTTATACAAAGTTGTTGAAGAGGATGAATAGTTTTCATTTTTTCTTGATTTCAAGTAAATTTTGTTCCATTATCGGTTTGAATTTCTTCCGGTTTATATTCGTAGAATAAGAAACATCTATAAACAAAATCAACAGTATTAGCAGGTGTATGTTTTTCATAATGATATATAAATCTTTCCCTAGATTCTTTATCGATACAAGTGTATTGATAATACTTTCTATCAAAAGGTAAATTATTTGCCTTACATTGTTTAGGTACAGCTTAACATCTATCTGTCATTTTTACCTAGTTCTTTAGGCGTATCGTATTTTTTAGGAACATATTTAGAAGTGTTTTTAATATTAATTTCATTATAATATCCAATTCGTTTTAAAACTCTATATAAACTTACAGGATGCCTAGTATATTCTTTGTTTAATTTTAGTTTATATCATAGTTCGCAGGTAATATAAAGGTTTCTTCTGATATAATCATTAATCTATCTTAATTCTAATTCGGTATGGGAATTCGGATGAGGAGTTAATTGTTTATGCGATTTATCAATAAGTGATTCTTTAGTTCCATCAAACTTTCTATTACATCTTGAAAGAGAAGATTTAGATATATGACATTTTCTACAAACATAAGTAGATTTATTACCATTTCTATAAGATAATACTGCATAATATCTAGTATTTAGTTCATGAGGTAAATAATTCTCAATTTTTCTTTTATTTTCATATATAATATTCATAGTGATTCGAGTCATTTCGATATAATTATTTAGTTTCAACTTAATTAAACAACTTGAATCACTTTTTTACATACAACTGTTTCACATCAATTGTATCATTATACCTTAGAGAAATCTAAGTTTTTTATTTGTATTTCTATTTTATAATGATATAATTAATATATAAGATAAGAGAGTATAACTAAGTGGGAGAATATAAAATGAAAAATAAAAAAGGCTTTGCATTTATGGAAACAGTAATAATATTAATGGTAGTAACTTTATCACTAACATTATTATTATCAACATATTCTTTAATATCAAGAAAATCAAAAGAAAAGGAAAATTATGATAAAGCATCAGATAAATATCTTTTGTATTCTGTTATGAATCTTGGTACAAATGCAAGATATAATTATAAGAGTATGTTAGATGAAAATTATATTTTAGGTCCTAAAATAACGCCTAATAATTGTTCAGAATATGATGTTTTAAGAAATATATATAATGATTCAGAATTATCATTATCTAGTGAAACAAATTGTAAAAAAATATATGAAAATATGGATATAATTGCTCTTTATTTAGTTAAAGATATAAATCAAGCATTATCATCACCAGAAGCTACATCACATTTTGATAATGGAACAATAAATTATTTAAAAACATTAAAGAAATGTAATGATGAAGATAATAAATATATAAAAGATGGAATGGTAATAAATATTTCTGAGTATGTATGTGATAAACCAATAAATTATTTAGTTGGAGTATTTTATAGAAACGATGAATATTATTTTGCATCATTAGTTCTAGGAGATGAAAAACTATCTAGTAATAAAGGAACATATACAGTAAAAATAAATTATTTATATGCAGAAGATAAAAGTGTGGCAGCAGATAGTTATCAAATTGAGTTAAAAGATATAGAAAGATATAATGTTAAATCACCTACGATTAAGGGGTATACACCAGATAAAGAAGTTGTATCAGGATTTATAAATGGTGGAAGTATGACAATAAATGTAATGTATGTAGGCAATAATTATACATTAACACTAGATCAGCAACCAGGAAGTGGTGGAACTTCAAGTGTAACTGCAACATATAAAAAGGCTCTTGCAGATATATCTATACCAAGTAGAACGGGATATACATTTAATGGGTATTATAGTGAAAAAGATAGTAAAGGAACACAATATTATAAATCAAATGGTAAAAGTGATATAATATGGGAAGAAACATCAGGAAAAACATTATATGCATATTGGACTATTAATACATACATAGTTAAGTATAATGGAAATGGAGCATTAGGTGGAAGTACACCAAGTACCAATCATATATATGATATATTTGAAAAGTTAAGTAATAATGGATTTGAAAGAAATGGATATATTTTTCAAGGATGGAATTCACGGGCAGATGGAACTGGTGAAAATTTTACAGAAGGACAAACTGTTAAAAACTTAACAACTATAAATAATGAAGTAGTTAACTTATATGCAATTTGGAAGAAAAAAAATGTTACTTGTGCTGAGCTAGCAAGTGCTGTACAATGTAATACAGATAAAACAGATAAGATGTTTAATTTTACTGGTTCATGTGAATATTCTTGCCTTGATAATGATAAAAATGTTTGGAGAATTAAATTCAAAACTGATGGTGATTTTACTTTAGGCACTGATATGAGTTTAGATATCTTCACTGTTGGTGGTGGAGGTGGAGGTGGAACTAATTGTAGCGCCGCTCCAGGATTCTATTGCCAAGATGGAGGCGGAGGTGGAGGTGGTTACACTAAAACTTATTTAAAGCAAGATATTAAAGCCGGAAAATATAAAATTAAAATTGGTGCTGGTGGATCTGTTACTAAAAATGGCGGTATTTCATATTTTGGAAGTAGTACTACTTATTTTTCAAACGGAGGATATGGTTCTACTAGTTCAACTGGTGGAGCTGGTGGCTCTGGAGGCGGAAGTGGATCATGTGCCGTTTGTCAAGGCTGGGATTGGAGCGGATGCGTTAATTATGGTTTTGAATATGGAAAAGGCGGAAGATTTGGTTCAAATGGTTCAGGATGTAGTAGTGCATCTGGCGGTTCCGGTCAAAAATATACGACATGTGAATTTGGACTTGGTACAAATTCAAGCTGTTATGGTGTAAGTGAATATTCTCGAGGAGGAATTGGAAGTTCAGTTGTTGCTAATAGTGGAAATGGTGGTAACATTGGAGGCGCTGGTTCATCAGGAACAGTAGTTATTAGAAATAATCTTATTTATGATATTATAATCAATGGAAATTTAATTGGAACTTATACAGGATCATTTGACATTATTGACGAAGGATCAAATAATTGGAAAATTAATTTCTTATCAAGTGGTGAATTAGTTTTAAAAACTTCACTTAATGTGGATTTATTCCTAGTTGGTGGAGGTGGTGGAGGTGGTAACACTTGCACTACAACTGCAGCAGGAACATATTGTCAATCAGGAGGTGGAGGTGGAGGTGGTTATACCAAAACTTATAAGAATCAAACGATTACTGCAGGAACTTATAAAATTGAAATAGGTGATGGAGGATTCCTTGGAGATAATGGGAAGGCTACTTACTTTGGTTCTACGAGTACTTATTATGCGGCTGGTGGTTCTGGTGCTACAAACAATGGAGGAAATGGAGGCTCTGGTGGCGGAAGTGGATCATGTGCCGTTTGTCAAGGAAGTGACTGGAGTGGATGTGTAAATTATGGTTCTGTAAATGGTACAGGTGGAAAATTTGGTACCAAAGGTACAGGATGTAGTACTTCTTTAGGTAGCGCTTCTGGCGGAACTGGTCAAAATTATACGACATGTGAATTTGAACTTGGTACGACTTCTTCATGTAATGCTGGAATTACTGCTTATGCGCAAGGGGGAATGGGTGCTCCATCAATCGCAAACAGTGGAAATGGTGGTAATGTTGGTGGTTCTGGAAATTCTGGAATCTTAATTATTAGAAATAAACGATAATAATTTCATATTATTTTAAAATGACTAGTTGGACTAGTCATTTTTTATTTGTATTTCTATTTTATAATGATATAATTAATATATAAGATAAGAGAGTATAACTAAGTGGGAGAATATAAAATGAAAAATAAAAAAGGCTTTGCATTTATGGAAACAGTAATAATATTAATGGTAGTAACTTTATCACTAACATTATTATTATCAACATATTCTTTAATATCAAGAAAATCAAAAGAAAAGGAAAATTATGATAAAGCATCAGATAAATATCTTTTGTATTCTGTTATGAATCTTGGTACAAATGCAAGATATAATTATAAGAGTATGTTAGATGAAAATTATATTTTAGGTCCTAAAATAACGCCTAATAATTGTTCAGAATATGATGTTTTAAGAAATATATATAATGATTCAGAATTATCATTATCTAGTGAAACAAATTGTAAAAAAATATATGAAAATATGGATATAATTGCTCTTTATTTAGTTAAAGATATAAATCAAGCATTATCATCACCAGAAGCTACATCACATTTTGATAATGGAACAATAAATTATTTAAAAACATTAAAGAAATGTAATGATGAAGATAATAAATATATAAAAGATGGAATGGTAATAAATATTTCTGAGTATGTATGTGATAAACCAATAAATTATTTAGTTGGAGTATTTTATAGAAACGATGAATATTATTTTGCATCATTAGTTCTAGGAGATGAAAAACTATCTAGTAATAAAGGAACATATACAGTAAAAATAAATTATTTATATGCAGAAGATAAAAGTGTGGCAGCAGATAGTTATCAAATTGAGTTAAAAGATATAGAAAGATATAATGTTAAATCACCTACGATTAAGGGGTATACACCAGATAAAGAAGTTGTATCAGGATTTATAAATGGTGGAAATATGACAATAAATGTAATGTATGTAGCCAATAATTATACATTAACACTAGAACAACAACCAGGAAGTGGTGGAACTTCAAGTGTAACTGCAACATATAATAAAGACCTACCAAGTATAACTATACCAAGTAGACTAGGATATATATTTCAAGGATATTATAGTGAAAAAGATGGTAAAGGAACACAATATTATAAAGCAGATGGTAAGAGTGATATAATATGGGAAGAAACATCAGGTAAAACATTATACGCATATTGGAATATTAATACATATACAATTACATTTGATAAACAACAAGGTACTGGTGGAAGCAATAATGAGAATGTTACATATAATAGTCAGTTGCCAAAAATAACAGTTCCAACAAGAACAGGATATACATTTCAAGGATATTATACTGAAATAGATGGTGGAGGAACACAATACTATAATGCAGATGGAACTAGTGATAAAAAATATACTATAGCATCAAATATAACACTATATGCATATTGGAAGTTGGATAAAATAGCTTGTGATGATTTAACTGATGTTGTACAATGTAACACAACAGATACAAGTAAAATTATTAATTATACAGGTAACTGTAGTTATGTATGTGAAGATACAACTTTAGATAATTTTAAAATTAAATTTTTAACTAGTGGAACACTAACATTAAATAGTTCTCTTAATATAGATGCCTTCTTAGTAGGAGGAGGCGGGGGAGGTAATACTTCTGATACTGGTGTCGGTGGTGCTGGTGCCGGTGGGTATGCCAATACAATTAAAGATGTTACATTATTGGATGGTGAATATACAATCACAATTGGTGCTGGAGGAGGCCGAGGTGCTAAAGGAGGTACAACTTCAGTCATGCAAAATGGAAATATCGTTAATGGTTTAGTTGCTTCCGGTGGAAATGGTGGTGGCGCTGGAGGTGGGTATATTTCTCGGGGAGGTTCTGGAGGAAGTGGTGGAGGTGGTTGGTCAGATGCTAACGAAGGAACTCCACTATGCCATGGAAGATTTGGCAAAGATGGCTCTAATTCATATGGTCAAATAAATCATCCAGGACCAAATGGTGAAACAGGAAGTACATGCGAGTTTGGTCAAGGAACTACAAGTGGATGTAATACAGGCGTTGCTGAATATTCAGGAGGTGGTTGCTGTGGGTGCTGCTGTGCGATCGGAGGTGGAGGTGGTTCTTGTGGTGGAGGGAATGGAACTGCTAATACTGGCGGAGGCGGTGGAGCTTATTATCTATCTACTGGAAAGGGTGGTTCTGGAATCGTTATAATTCGTAATAAAAGATAATCTAATAATAAATGATAAGAACTATTTAAGTAAAGACTAAAGGTTTATAAAAGGAAGACTCAGGATTAAATTCTTGAGTTTTTATATTATTTTAAATATAAATTATGGATAGTAAATATTTTGTATCTTAGTATTTTGTGATAAAATTGAGATAAGAAATAGCTAATAATTTAAAAGGAGTTTTAAAAAAATATGGATATATTAGAAAGAATAATTCCAAAAGGAAGAGAAGAATACAGGTGTTATGATTTAATTAAATATATAATGTTTACTAATAAAGATTATGAAAAAATAATAGAAAATGGTCTTAACTTAAAGAAAATTAAACCATTTGATGAAGAATTATTACAAAAATTTAATATGCTAAATATTAGGTGGCCTGTAAAAGATATTGATGAGGTTCTATTTCTAGGTGGTAATATAGGAGGGTGTACTACTATGGCACATCAATTAAGTTTTATAATTGATAATAGTTATAAATGTGCAGGATTCTTACCAATATTAGCTGGTACAAAAAATTGTAGTGATGGAACTCATACTTGGGTAGAAAGTCCAGATGGATGGATATATGATACATCATTAATGCTTATAATTCACAAATCATATAAGAATGAGATGGGATATAAAGAAAATATAAGACAGGCATATAATGAATTACAATTCTATTCATCACAAAAGGAATTTGCTTTAGATGATAGTTTAAAGAGTTATCCAAAAAAATAATTCAATATTAATTATATTGAAAATATATATTTTTTATTGTACAATATGCTTAAATTTTCTTGAAGGAGAATACTATGAATAGAAATATTAAAAATAAATTAATAGCATATGGATTAACTCTTGCTAGTGTTATAAGTTTAAATGGATGTGCAAGAAAGGTTAATTGTAATATTGAAGAAAATCATGTTCATCTATATAAGTCAGATAATGGAATAGTAAAATATGATTCATCAGAGTTAGATGTTTTACCTAGTAATTATTATAGAACTGATATTACTTTTAATGTTACTCCTTATGAACGTAGTTATTTTAATTATTTAAGTGATAATGGTTTTATTCATATCGAAACTAATTATGATTTGTTGAAAAAATATTTTCCTAAATTACCAGATCATACTGAATATGAATATTCATATGAAGAATTAACAAGTAGTAAAGAAACAAGAGATGAAAATGGTAATATTGTTGAGGTTACTAATAAGTATGAAACAAAATATGATTGGATAATAATACCAAAAGATGAAAATTTAACTGGAAAAGAAAGAACTATTACATATGCATATAGGGGATATAAAATATATTTTGATGAAAGACAAAAGAGATTTTATTATGAACTTAGTGGATATTATGATACATTAGATGACTTGATTAAAGACGGATATACTCATATTAAAATTAATACATTTGTAAGACAAGTGGATAAAAATGATGTAATATCTTTAAGTGATGAAATAACTTTAACTAAATAAAAATTACGATTACTCGTAATTTTTTTGATTGTAAATGATTAAATGATGTTGGCTTCTAGTGCATGTAACATAATACAAATATCTTTCTTCATATGTATATGGATTATTTTTTTCTGTATAGCATATAGTAGCATCAAATTCTAAACCTTTAGCCATATAAGATGGTAAGACAACTAAGTCTCTTTTAAATGTTTTAGAATTATTACTTATAAGAGTAAGATTAGTTAAGTCTTTGCTTAGTAATTTATATATTTTATTTGCTTCTATATCATTTTTTGTAATAATAGCAATACTTTTATTATTTTCTTTTAATTTATTTATATCATTTATTAATTGTTCTTTTAAATTATCTTCACTTCTAAATTCAACTGGTATTTTATTATCTCTTCTAATAGCAGAAACTAGATTTAAGCCTAATATTTTATTAGCGTGTTCTATTATTTCTGGACTAGATCTATATGTTTTATTGAGTTCTAAGTAATTAACACCATCGGTAAATACATTCTTTAATTCTTCTAATGATTCGTATTGATAATATGGATTAATTGTTTGGTTGATATCTCCAAGTATTGTAAATTTACTTTTTTTAAGTATTTTCTTTAAAAGTATATATTGAAGTATATTATAATCTTGTGCTTCATCAATAATTGTTTGTTCTATTGTATAATCATTGCCTAAAAACATAAGTAAGCTTTTCATATATACAAATAAACAAGCATCTTCAAATGATATAGATTTTTCATCTAGTTTTTTAATATATGTTTCTGGTAATTCTTTATTATATGCATCTATAAATTCCTTACTTTTATAAAAGCCTTTATAAATTTCTTTAAAATCTAATGATATGTTTAATATTTCTTTTAACCATTTTTTTATTTGTCTTGCTTTTGATTTATTATTATTAAATTGTTGTTCTGATATTTTATCAGCAATCGCATCTATTCTTTCTAATAGAGGTAAAGAAGAGTATCGATATTGTAACATTTTATTTAAATCGTCTTTACTCATATATAAATCTCTATTGAAGATCTCATCAATAAACATTGCTTTTTTTGTATAATTTTCTATGTATTTTTCTAATATATTTATTATTTTATTTGATTGTTTAAATTTAATTAAATCAACATAACCTTCTTCATATTTATAATATCTTTCTATGAATGATGTAAATGTTTCAATTGACTTATATTCTTTGATATAAGTTTCTAAAAAATCACTAAATGTTGTTTCTTTTGTATTTTCTTCTCCTAGTTCAGGAAGTACGTTTGATATATATTCACTAAATACTTTATTGGGTGCGAATATTAATACTTTATCACTAGTTAAATTTTTAATTTTATAAAGTAAAAATGCTATACGGTGTAGTGCAACTGATGTTTTACCAGAACCTGCTATACCTTGTACTATCAAGTTTTTGTCTTTCACATTCCTAATAATAGCATTTTGTTCGCTTTGAATAGTGTTAACTATATTTTTCATATATTCATTTGTTTTATTAGCAAGTACTTCTTGTAATAATTCATCTTGAACATTAAGTTTTGAATCAAATACTCTTTTTATTTTACTATCTTCTATAGTAAATTGTCTTTTATTATGAAGATATCCTTTTATTATCCCGCCTGGAGCATTATATTCACAATCACCAGATTCATAATCGTAAAATATACTAGCTATAGGACTTCTCCAATCATAAATAATATTTTCATTATTACTTTTAGTTAAATAAGTAAGTCCGATATAAATATCATTAATTCCATTATCGCTTTCAAAGACAATTTTAGCAAAGTAGGGTGAATTTTGTATTTTGTATAATTTTTTGTAATATTTTGCTTTCATCTCAAGATTATCTATTTCTTGATTATTATTAGACATTATGGTCTTCATTTCTGTTGGATCTAATTCACTTTTAGTATCCCAAACATACTTTTTAAATTCTCTTTGCTTTTCTTCATTATCGTATAAGTCTTGTGCTAAATCTGATATGTTTTTTCTTAAAAGTTTAGTAGTTAAATCAAGATGTTTTTTTTCTTTTTGAAATTCTTCTTCACTTAAATTCATTATATCCTCCTATAAATTAAGTGTTACATCTTTTAAAATATTAACAGTATGTTAGTAATACTATCAGAAAAATAAATAGTTGTCAATTAATAATAAATAAAAATAGGATTTGTATATTGAATTTAAGTAAAAAAGATGTTAATATTGTATATATGATAGGAGATGAAATATGAAAAAAATAGTAAAAGTTTTATTGGTATTATTTGTTCTAGTTTTCAGTTTTACATTTGTTAGTGCGGCTGATTCTAAACCAACAACAGCCAAGGCACCTGAGACGCTACCAGATACTAATGAAACTGTACAAGCTGTATTAGATGTACCATTTGATTATAGTAAAATATCTTTTTCATCAAGTGATGGTCAAACAACAATTACTGGACGATCAATTATGAGAAAAATTATGTTAACTCTAACTCCTAATGCATCTGGAAATACGATAGAGGAAAAATTGGGAGATAGTTGGTTTACTGCATATTGCCTTGATGGAGAACTTAAATTTCCACTATATAGTTATACTAATTTTGATTTTAGTGAAAGTGCATCAGATGATTTAAAATTACAACAAGTTATGATGTTTGCATTATTTAATAATGGAAGTTTTAGAGATGCTTTTCTTAAAGCAAAAGGAATGATAATGGATCCTACAATTAATTATCAATTATCTGCAGATGAGACATCAACTTCAGTTTTAGCGGCATTAGATGCTGGTGGGGAAGTAACTGTAACTTTAAATAGTATTGTATATGTAGATGCAGAAACATTGAATACTATTACAATTACACCTGCTGATTTAACTGGTAATTCTTCAGACACAACATACCCTGTTGTACTAAAAAAAGAAAATATGATGTTTGATAATTATTATGCAAAATTATTAGATAATAAAAATTATACTCATGCATTATGGATTATTGAGCATAGTTATCCAACTTTAGATATTAGGACTTCACTAATGATGGCTGATGCTAGTTATACTAACTTAATAACTGAAATTAAAGCATTAAATCAAGAATTGTCTTTAACTGATGAACAGTGGGAAAGTTTAGCTGAAAATTATGTATATTCAACTGTTCAATATGCTATATGGAGAGTTAATAATAGCATTACTGATGGAAATGCTAAACTTGGTAATGAATTAATAGGAAGTAGTGAACTTAATAAGTTATATCAATATTTAATTAAAGATAGAAGTGAATATGAAGGATATTATGATAAGCAATTTACAAATACTTTGGACTTAAAAAAACCAGATTCAAAGAAAGAAATATTCTCTGAAACTAAAGATTATTATGTTTATGGTCCATATTCAGTAGAATATAGTCTTATATCTTTAGATAGAGTAGATATAAGTATTGATGGACTTACAAGTGATAAAGCAAGTTTAGTTGACGAATCAGGAGCTACTCTTACATCAATAACACCAAATCAAAATTTCTATATTAAAGTAGCTAAGAATGCAAAAATTGCTAATCTTAAAGTTAATTTATCAACACAAAATGCACTAACTTTCTTTCCATCAACTAATAGAGGAAGAATTTATACAGCATATTATCCATTAGTTCAAAATGTTGTATCTGGGGGTAAAATTGTTAGTACTGATATTTCTAAATCAGTTGATATAATATTTAATCCAAAAACAGGTGTTGAAGATATTGCAGTGTTATTTGCAATAACATTAGTTGCATTTTCAATTGGATATTTAGCATTAGTATTTAAAAGCAAACCTGTTAAATTTTAATTATATATTGTAACTAAAATTATTTTAAGGCATGTCATATGGACATGTCTTTTTACATGATTTTTACATAAAAAAATAAAAAGGGTATTTACAAATCATTTCAAAAATAGTAATATAGTGGTAGGAAGTGAAACGAAGTGGTAGAAAGTGGGGTGTATTGTGATTTATGTTAATGGGTGAGTATCATCATAATATTGACGAGAAAAGCAGATTAATAATCCCATCTAAGTTTAGAAGTGAACTAGGGGATAAAATCATAATCACTAAAGGACTTGATAAGTGCTTGTTTATTTATTCTCTTGAAGAATGGAATAAAATAATGCAAAAGGTCAGTAAACTACAATTTACTAAAAAGAATGTAAGAGCATTTGAAAGAGCTTTTATAGGTGGAGCTTCCACAATTGAATTCGATAAACAAGGTCGAATTAATATTACCTCACCGTTAGTTCATTACGCCAATATTACAAAAGAGTGCGTAATAATTGGCGTAAATGAACGACTTGAAATTTGGGATGCTAGTGAATTTGAAAAATATATGAAGGAGAATGAAGAATCTTTGGATTTAATAACTGAGGATATATTCGATAATCCATATGAAGCATAAAAGTGTACTTTTAGAAGAGGTAATAAAATATTTAAATGTGTCAGAGGGTAAAAAGTATATAGATGCGACTGTAGGGTATGCAGGGCATAGTGGCGAAATATTAAAGAAATTGAATAAAAAGGGGTTTCTTTTCGCCTTTGATCAAGATGATGAAGCGATTGCTTTTTCACAAAATAGGTTATCTAATATAGCAGATAATTTTGTTATATTTAAAAGTAATTTTGTACATATGAAAGATTATGTTAGTGAAAAAGTAGATGGTATATTATTTGATTTAGGAGTTTCTAGTCCACAACTTGATGAAGAGGAGAGGGGATTTAGTTTCCATAAAGATGCACCATTAGATATGAGAATGGATAGAACACAAGAACTATCAGCTTATAATGTAGTAAATGATTATTCAAGTGAAAAACTACTTGAAATAATATATAAGTTTGGAGAAGAAAAGTATGCTAAGGCAATAGTATCAAACATAGTTAAAAATAGACCAATTAATACTACTATCGAACTAGCAGAAATTATCAAAAATAGTGTACCAATTAGTTATAGAAACAAATCGCATCCGGCAAGAAAGACATTTCAAGCAATAAGAATAGAAGTAAATCATGAACTTGATATATTAGAAAGTTCTATTAGAGATGCTTTTGATTTATTAAATGTTGGTGGTAGACTAGCTATTATTACTTTTCATTCATTAGAAGATAAAATAGTAGCAAAGGTATTTAAAGATTTGTGTAGTGATGAAAAGAGCGCGAGAAAATTGCCAATTACACCTGAACATTTAAAAGCAAAAGCGAAAAAGATTGTGAAAATGACTCCTAGTGAAAAAGAACTAGAAGATAATAATAGAAGTAGAAGTTCAAAATTAAGAGTAATAGAAAGGGTAAGATGAAAAAGAAAAAATATGTAAAAATTAAGGGAGAGAAATTTATGATTATGATGATCATCTTTTTTGTCGCCGGAATTTTTCTAATTAGTTTTATTGGAGAAGCGATGATTCAATCATCAAATTCTGAACTTCAAAGACTAAAGAGTAAAATACAAAGTCAAGAGGAATTAAATGCAAGTATTCAAATGAAAATAAATGAGCTAGCTTCACTTGATAATGCATTAGAAGTTGCAGATACATTTGGTTTGGAGTATAATAATAATAACATACGAGTAGTTGCTGATTAGAGGTGTTTACATGAAAAAAATAAAAACAATTAAAATAAATGCTTTTTTTATTTGGATAGTTGTTTTTATTTTTTTGTGTTTGATAATAAAACTTATTTATGTTGGTAGCGGTAATATTACTGTTAATGGAAAAGAATTAAGTGAGTTTGCTAGTAATAGAGATACTGTAAAGAAAACTATAACTGCCAAAAGAGGAACTATATATGCTAAAAATAGTGAGGTATTAGCAAAAGATGTTAATAGTTATACAGTAATAGCATATTTGTCTGAATCTAGGACTAAAGATATAAATAGACCACAACATGTTGTTGATAAAGAAATGACAGCAGAAAAACTAAGCCCTCTTTTAAATATGAGTAAAGAGGCTATATTAAACATACTAAATAGTAAGATTAGTGATTGTGATAAAAATAATAATTGTACTTTAGTTTCTCCTTATCAAGTTGAGCTTGGTCCAGGTGGTCGTGGAATAACTGAATTATTAAAAGATAAAATTTCGGATTTAGAATTGCCAGGTATTGATTTTATGGCTAGTACCAAAAGATATTATCCAAATGGAGATTTTTTATCTTTTTCTCTTGGTTATGCAAGACGAAATGATGAGGGTATTTATCAAGGTGAAATGGGGCTTGAATTATATTATAATGATGAATTAACTGGAGAAGATGGATATATAGAATATCAATCTGATACTCAAGGATATCAAATTACAAGTTTACCAAGTATTGAGAAAAAAGCTATATCAGGTAATGATATTTACTTAACAATAGATACAAATATCCAGATGTTTACTGAGCAAGCTATGGCAATACTTGAAGAATCTAATCCTGAGTGGGCTTCTATTTCCGTAATGAATGCTAAGACAGGCGAAATATTAGGAGTAGCATCTAGTCCTAGTTTTGATAATAATACACTTGAGATTAAACTATATTATGATCCATTTGTAACAAATACTTATGAACCAGGTTCAACTATGAAAATATTTAGTTTTATGGCTGCGATGGAAAACGGAGTATATGATGGAAATGAAAAATATAAAAGTGGTAAAGTAGTAGTAGATGATGCGACTATTAAAGATTGGAATAAAGTTGGATGGGGAGAGATTACTTATGATGAAGGTTTTATGGCTTCATCTAATGTAGCTGCTACTAATCTTGCTTTAAAACTTGGTAGAGGTAAATTAAAAGATTTTTATACTGCATTAGGTTTTGGCGAGAAAACAGGTATCACATTACCTAATGAAAGTAGTGGAATTGTTAATTTTAAATATAATACAGAATTAGCCTCAGTATCTTATGGTCAAGGTATGACAGTTAATGCAGTACAAATGTTACAAGCATTAACAACATTGGCAAATGATGGGATGATGATAAAACCATATTTAGTATCTAAAATTGTAGATAGCGAAACTGGTGATGTAGTTATAGAAAATAAAAGAGAAGAGATAAGAAAAGTATGCAGTGAAGATACAGCACTTTATTTGAGAAATCTTATGAGAGGAGTAGTAGATGGTAGTTCAAAAATATCTACGGGTACAGGATACTATATAGATGGATATGATTTAATTGGTAAAACTGGAACAGCTGAGATTGCTGGAGGAAGTGGTTATTTAACGGGTTCTACAAATTATGTAAGAAGTTTTGCAGGTTTATTTCCAGGAGATGAGCCAGAAGTTATAGTTTATGTTGCGGCATCTAAAATGTCTAGTTCAACTTATTTAAAAAAAGCAGTTAAAACTCTAGTTAAAGATGTAGGCACATATCTTAATATTTATGGTTCAGAAGATAAGAATGAAGAAAATATATTTGAAATAAGTTCATATATTAATAAAGAGACATTTAGTGTTAATGAAGAATTAACTAATGCTAATATGAATCCTATTGTAATAGGAGATGGAACTAAAATAATTAATCAATATCCAAACAAAGGAACTAAAATTAATTTAGGCTCTAAGATATTCTTACTTACTAATGCTAGCGAATACAAAATGCCTAATATAAAAGGATGGTCAAGAAGTGATATTGATACATTTGCAAATTTAATTAATTTAGATGTTAGTTATTCTGGAATTGGATATGCTAAAGAATATAATATCGAGAAGAATAGTATTATTGATTTAAAAACAACTTTAGAAGTAGAATTAGAGACTAAATTTAAAGATGAATCACAAGAAGATAGTAATGAATAAGAAATATTTATAAAAGTATTTCTTATTTTATATATGTTTTAAAAAAATATCGTTTAAATATTACTAAATAAATGATATAATTTATATAGATTTTTGGAGGTAACTTATGAAATTAACTAGAACAGAGGGAAGAGAAAAAATAATGATTATTCTATACCAAATAGATTTTTATATGAAGGAAAATATTTCATATGATCTTGAAAATGTATTTAAAGAGAATTTAGAAATAGATAATAAATATGTAAGAGATATTGTATGTGGTGTTTTAAATAATATGGAAAACATTGATAATATAATATCTAAATATTTAGAAAACTGGGATTTAGATAGACTTGGTAAAACAGATAAGGCTATTTTAAGATTGGCAACTTATGAAATGCTATATTATGATACTCCAAATGTAGTAGTAATTAATGAAGCAGTTGAATTATCTAAAAAATATAGTGATGATAAGGTTGTAAAATTAATAAATGCTGTTCTTGATAAGGTTAGAGATAATGAGGAAGTAAATGAATAATAATGAATACATTACAATAAGTGATATCAATAGAATTATAAAATTTACTATAGAATCTAATTGTGAACTTAGGAGTGTATATTTAAAGGGTGAAATTAGTAATATAAAATATCATGGAAGAGGGCATTTATATTTTTCATTGAAGGATGAAATGAGTAAAATTAATGCTGTAATGTTTAATTATAAATCTTCTAATATGAATTTTAATCCTAAAGATGGTGATGCTGTTTTAGTTCATGGAAGAATAAGTGTTTATGAAGCAAGTGGAAGTTATCAAATATATGTTGATAGTATGCAGTTAGATGGTCTTGGAAATTTATATGTTTTGTTTGAACAATTAAAACTTAAACTTCACAAAGAAGGATTATTTGATCCTTTTAAGAAAAAAAAGATTGTAAGAGTTCCAAGAAAAATAGGTGTTATAACAGCACCAACAGGAGCGGCTGTTAGAGATATAATATCTACTATTAATAAAAGATTTCCAATTACTGAAATTTATTTATTTCCAACTCTTGTTCAAGGTGATAGTGCTGCTGCAAATATAGTTAAAATGATAGAACTTGCTAATAGTTATGATGATATTGATACCATTATTTTAGGACGTGGCGGTGGATCAATTGAGGACTTGTGGGCATTTAATGAAGAAATTGTAGCAAGAGCAATATATAATAGTAGAATTCCAATAATTAGTGGTGTTGGTCATGAAATAGATTTTACTATAAGTGATTTTGTAGCTGATTTAAGAGCACCAACTCCAACAGGAGCAGCTATGTTAGCTGTGCCTGATATTGAAGAGGTAAGAAGATATTTTAAAAATGCACAAGAAAAAGTTAATAATGCAATTATGAATACTTTAAATAAAGCAACACAGCAAGTATTGATATTTAAAACTAATTATATATTAAATAATCCAATTAAGTTATATGAGATGCAAGAACAAAAACTAGATTTATTGTGTGATAGACTATCTAATGCTCTTAAAAATAAAATAGAAATGTCTTCTCATAAACTAGAAATAATAAAAAGTAATCATATAATCAAAGATCCTAGTATATTATTAGAAAACCATAAAAGTAATATAAATACAATTAAAATTAAATTAGATTTATTAAATCCAGTAAATGTACTTGATAAAGGTTATTCTATAGTATATAAAGATAATAAAGTAGTAAAAGATATAACAAAATTAAATATTGATGATAATATTAATATAATGGCAAAAAATGGAAATGTTATTGCTAATGTAAGAGGAGTGAATAAAAATGAGTGAAAAAGTAGATAAAAAAGATATGAAATTTGAAGATGCAGTTAGATCACTAGAAAAGATAATTACTGAACTTGAAAGTGGTGAGTTGGATTTAGATAAATCAATTAGTGAATATAGTGAAGCAATGAAATTAATAGAGTTTTGTGAGAAAAAACTAAATTCTGCAACTAAGACTGTAAATAAACTTGTGGAAGCAAATGGTAAAATAGTTGATTTTGAAGTAGAAGAATAGCAAAAATTGGTATAAGAAATATTTGGTTATATAAATTATATATAAATGAAAATAATAATAAAGAGGTGAAATATCATGAAAAAGTTGATAATTACTTTCTTTATTATTTTATTTTTACCTATGAATATTTTAGCTTATTCTAAGAATGTTATACCTGGTGGTGAGAGTATTGGAATAAATATAAATACTGATGGTTTAATAGTTGTAGGTTTTTATAAAGTTAATGATGAATATATTGCTAAAGAAACCATTAAAATTGGTGATAGAATTATTCAGATTAATAATAATGATGTTAGCACTATCGAAGAATTAAGTGATGTAATAGATAAGAGTATATTAGAAAATAAAGAAGTAAGTGTTAAAATAATAAGAAATAATAAGCAGATAGATACTTATTTAAGATTAGAAAAAGATAATGATATATATAAAACAGGTCTTTATGTAAAAGATTCAGTATTAGGGCTTGGAACTCTTACATATATAGATCCAGTAAGTAAAATATATGGAGCTTTAGGGCATGAAATATTATTAAGTGAAACTGAAAAAAGAGTTGAAATAAAAAATGGTAATATATTAATGAGTAATGTTACTAGTATAAATAAAAGTAGAAATGGTTATGTTGGTAGTAAGAATGCAAATATTTTATATAATGATATTATTGGTACGATAGAAAAAAATACTAATAAGGGGATATTTGGCATATATACTTCATCTTTACCTAATAAAAATCTTATCCAAATAGGAGAATATTCAAGTATTGAAAAGGGAGATGCTCAAATTTTAACAGTTACTAAAAATAATATTGTAAATAAATATAAAATAAAAATACTTGATAAATATAATAATAAAAAAGATACTCAAAAAGCATTTAGTTTTGAAATTATAGATGAAGAGTTAATTAATAAAACAGGTGGTGTAGTTCAAGGAATGAGTGGCTCTCCAATTATTCAAAATAATAAAATAATTGGAGCTGTAACTAATGTACTTGTTGATGATGTTAAGATTGGTTATGGTATTAGTATAATAACAATGTTAGAGGAAGGGGAAAGATAGTGAAATATAAACTTCGTTTCTAGAATATAGAAGCGAGTTTTTTAATTATATAAAATTATATAGATAAAAATAAGTTAAAACTAAATATTAAAAAGTTGATATTAAATAAATTATTTGATAAAATTTATATAGTACGGAGGTATTAGTTATTATGGATACATTTAATAATTTGTTAGAAGTAACTAGTGAAAGAGGAGACTTAATCCAAATAAAAGTATATGATATATTAGATCAAAATCAATATAATAAAACATTTGTTATTTATACTTTAGCTGGTGAAGATTCAACTATTTTTGCATCTATATTAAATGAAACAGACACAGATTATTCATTAGATAGTATTACAAATAGTGATGAGTTACAATATATAAACAATGAAATTGATATGATAGTTAATGAGATAGAGGAGTATTCATGAGTATTGATGATTTAAAAAATATTGGAGTTATTCCAAAAGATATTCCTGATAATATATTAATAGATTTATGTAATAGGATAGGCATAAATAATTTTAGTATGAAGATGAGTTTAAACCAAGAACAAATATCTAGAATAGTTTATTCATCTGATGTAAATAATTATAAAGTTAGATCTTCATTATCTAACTCTCATCAAAGTGTTATTGCAAAATATGATGAATTAATAAATGGATATGTAAATATATTAAATGGTATTAAATCAAGAAGTGGTTTTGATGAAGAAAAACAAGCTATTAGTGGATTAATAACTAAACTTCAAACTGAAAAAGCAGATTATCAAAAACAAATAAATGGTTTTTCATTAAATAATGTTTCTCAATATTTTGATTATGGAGTTAATAATAAAATTAGTCAAACTGCAAATGATGCTCTTAAGAATATTGCTAAAACTACGGAAGAACAGCAAACTCAAATTGATAGTAAATTAGATAAATTATATAAAAAGTTAGATCATGCTAAGAATAGTAGAAATAGAACTATTAGTGGAAAATTAAAGGCATCTATTAGAGCAAGAAATTTAGAAGCAAAAATTAATAGGCTTAGAAGTAAACAAGGAAAATTAAGAAGTAGACAAAGTAGAATTGTTGGTACTAATACTAAAATGTATTTGGATAAAATGAATAAAAGGTTTGAAAGATACTTTGCTGAACTTAATAATATTAATGATATAATTGAAGATAAAAAATATATGATAGATGAAATAGAGTCATCTTTAAATGAACAAAATGATATGAATTTAAATGCACAAAATATTCAAACTAGTATGTTAAATGCTAATGCATTTGAAAGAGTAGTATTAAATGCAAAAGATAGAAAAAATACAAGAGATATGCAGAAATTACAAAAACATATTGAAAGGCTTCAAAAGAAAGCTGGAAAAGTTGATTTATCTATGCAATATAGTGAAGTATTTAATAGAAGTTATGCAAGATAAAAGATGTTTTTTAAACATCTTTTTAAATTCCTAAAATTGTACATGCTATATTAAAATATACAAACAATGATATAGCATCAACTAAAGTTGTTATAAATGGGCTTGCCATTACAGTTGGATCAAATCCTAATTTTTTAGCAAGTATAGGTAAAAGCGAACCAATTATTTTTGCTGCACATACAGTAACTATTAAAGATATACTTACTACAAATGCTATAGATACTCCAACCTTATCTAAAAGTAATAATTTAACAAAATTAGCAATTGCTAAAGTAATACCAACTAAAATTGAAACTCTAAGTTCTTTAAACATAACTTTTAATGTATCAGAGTAATCTATATCATCTAGTGATAAAGCACGAATTATGGTAGCTGATGATTGTCCTCCTGCATTACCTCCAGTGTTCATAAGCATTGGTATAAATGCTGTCAAAATTACATAAGAACTAAGAGCAGTTTCATAATGTTCTATTATTTTACCTGTTAGAGCAGCTGTTAACATTAAAACAAGTAACCATGGTATTCTACTTTTATATAAATCAAATATTGATAATTTTAAATATGATTTTTCTGTTGGCGTAATTGCGGCCATTTTTTCAATATCTTCTGTAGTTTCATCTTCTAAAATATCCATTACATCATCTATTGTAATAATACCAACTAATTTATTTTCAGAATCAACTACTGGAATACTTGTAAGATCATAATCTTTAATAATTCTTGCTACTTCTTCTTGATCAGTACTTGTATTTACAAAAATTATATCTGTTTGCATTATTTCATTAATTGGAGTATCTTCTTCATTAATAACTAAATCTTTTAATTTAACTTCACCAATTAATTTTCTTTTCTTATCAGTAACATAACAAGTATCTATTATTTCTTTTTCATCATATTCTCTTTTAATCTTTTTAAGAGCATCTTTTATAGTGTTATATTCTTTAAAATCTAAATATTCTACAGTCATAATACTACCAGCAGAATTTTCTTCATATTTAAGTAATTGATTAATATTACGTCTAGTTTCATTTTCTACTTTGCTTAATAATTTATTTACTACATTAGCTGGCATTTCATCTATTAAATCTGTCGCATCATCTGAGTCCATATCATTTAAGATACTTACTGCTTCTGCATCAGACAAAGAAGATATAACTAATGTTTCTGTATCTGTTTCTAAATAAGAAAATACATCCGCAGCCATATCTTTTGGTAACAATCTAAATATTTTTATCATTTCATTATGTGGCAGTTCTTCTAATATTTCAGCAATATCAAATTCATTCATATTTATTAGTAATGATTTAATTTTCGAGTAATTCTTTTCCTCAATTAATTTTTCTATTCTATCTAACATAATACTCACCACCTTTGACTTATAGATTATACTACAATTATCATAAAATGTGTAAAGAAAATGAAAAAATATATAAAAAAAATTCAGTTTTTAGTATAATACTCATGAAGAAAAGAAGGAATATTTTATTTTTAGATTGGAGATAATATATGAAAAATGGAATACCTACACATGTTGGGATAATTATGGATGGTAATGGTAGATGGGCAACAAGACAAGGACTTAAAAGAACTGATGGCCATTATGCTGGATATAAAACACTTAAAAAAACAGCACTTCACATATTAGATAAAGGTGTTAAATATTTAAGTGTATTTGCTTTTTCAACAGAGAACTTTAAAAGAAGTGATGAAGAAGTAAATTATTTAATGAATTTATTTGTTACTGCTTTTAAAAGTGATGAGAATTTCTTTATTAAAAACGACATTAAAGTTGTTTTTTCAGGTAGAAAAGAGCCTCTTAGTGATGAAGTTTATAATGTAATGAAGAGAATAGAGAAAAATACTAAAAATTGTAAAAGAGGAGTATTTAATGTGTGTTTAAATTATGGTGGTCAATCTGAAATAGTAGATGCTACTAAAAAAATAGTAGCATTGGTTCAAGAGGGAAAACTTAATATAGATGATTTAAATACAGAAAATTATTATAAATATTTGTATAATGACTTACCCGCTATTGATTTATTAATTAGAACAAGTGGTGAAGTAAGAATTAGTAATTTTATGTTATATAGTATTAGTTATTCTGAATTATATTTTACAAGTACATGCTTTCCTGATTTTAATGAAGAAGAGTTTGATAAAGCATTGATAGATTATCAAAATAGAAATATTACTAAAGGAAAAGCTTAATAAAATAAGAAATCGTTACTGATTTCTTATTTTTCTCTTATATTTAAATAAGTTATTAAACCAAGTAATATATTTTTTACTTCTTGGTTAATATCTATGTTATTTAATTGTATTATTGCATTAGAAGATAATTCATTTATTTTATCATTTGCATATTTTAAACTTCCAGAATCTATTATAATGTCTTTAATAGTTTTAAGTTCTTCTTCATTTAAATTTTGTTTGCCATAATATTTTATTAATTCTTTATAATAATCTTTTTTATTAATTTTAATATAAGAATACAATATTGTTTGTTTAAATTCTTCTATATCAGAACACACTGATTTTCCAAGTGTTTCTTTATTACTAAATATTCCAAGAATATCATCTTTAATTTGAAAAGAAATGCCGATATTCATAAGTATATTTTCCATTTTCTCTATATCTTTTTGCTTTGAATTAGCTAATATCATACCAAGTATAAATGGACCCACAATTGAATAGTAAGATGTTTTTAATTTATAAATTTCAAATATATCATCTTCTTTAAGATTATTTTTATTATTATTTTTTTCTATGTAAGGAAGATATACATCTAGTATTTCTCCTTTTATTGTATTTATAACTATATCGTTATAGTAAGCTAATAATTTAGTGAAATTTTTATCATTTTTGTATGAATCTAATATTAATTTATTAGTATAATAGAAACCAATATCTCCAATACATAAAGCTAAATTATTAGGAGTATTATCTTGATATTTATATTTTTTAAATTCTTTTGAATATGTGTTATGTATAGTTTCTTTTCCACGT
Organism: Bacilli bacterium; assembly: GCA_051872765.1. Classification (GTDB taxonomy): domain Bacteria; phylum Bacillota_I; class Bacilli_A; order RF39; family UBA660; genus CAG-1000. The sequence continues at coordinate 23,247 of JBJEED010000063.1, forward strand.
CTTGTATTTGCATTATCTATTATATCATCATGTATTAATATTGATGTTTGGAATGTTTCATATGCTATTGCAAGGGGAAGAGAATAGTTATCTATATTACCATTTAATTTATATCCTAAATTAATTAAAGTACCTCTTAAAAATTTACCATCTTTATTTATGTTAATAAATTTATTTATAGCATCTTTTATAATTTTATTGTCTTTGTTATTTATTAGGGTATTATTAAATTCATTAATTTTATTACTTAATAGTGATAATTGTTTTTTATAAAAGATCATAAATTCAAGTAAATGGGAATACTCATATACTTCTTCTTTTAAAGTAGATGCACTGCCTGTTATACCAATATTAATATTATCACTAATATTTTCTTTTTTAATAAATTCGTAAAAATCTTTTATATTAGAAAATAAATATGTGTTTTTTTGGACTTTTAAACATTTATTATATAATTCTTTTGTATTTGAACTATTATTTCCTCCAATAACAATCATTAAATCCATGGTTTTAGCAAGATTAACTGAACTATCATGAATTAATTTTTGATTATTACAAATGGTATTATCGAATATATAGTCATAGTTATTTTCTTTTAAATAATTATAGAATTTTTGAGATTTTTCAATATTAGCAGTAGTTTGATTCACAACATAATATTTTTCCTTTTTATCAAGTAATTTATAATCTTCTTCACTCTCAATAATAATAGCACTATTATTTATTTGGCCATTAGTACCTATAACTTCTGGATGATCTTTTTTACCTATAATAATTATTTTATATCCTTCATTATATTTATTGATAACTAATTCATGTATTTTTTTAACATTAATGCAAGTCGCATCATAATATTTAATACCATTGTCTTCTAAATAATCATAAGTACTTTTTGCTTCTCCATGAGCTCTTATAATTAAAATATCATTTTTATTTATTAAAGATAAATCATCAATACAATAAATATCCTTTTTTTCTAAATAATCAATTATATATTTATTATGTAATATTTCTTTATAAATATATACATTTTTATTCTTATTTTTTTCTTTTAATTCAATTGCCATATTAATTGCTTTAATAGAGCCACTACAACAACCAAATACCTTTGGATAATGTATCATAATATTATTCACCTCTTAATAAAAATTATAACATATTTGTTGTTATATTAACTAAATTTTGATAAAATTAATTTAAAGGAAGTGATTCTAATGGAGTATGGAGAAACTACAGTAGTAGACTCTCATGAAATTGAAACAGAAAATATTAAAGAGAGTCTTATTGGAATATGTATGGATTTAGATGAAAGAGGTTATAATTCTATCAAACAAATAGTTGCTTATTTAATTAGTGGTGAGCCAGGATATATATCTAGTTATAAAGAATGTAGAAATAGGTTACTTAGGTTTAAAAGAGAAGACATTATTGAAATAATGTTAACAGGATTTATTAAAGAATGATATATTTAGGTTTAGATTATGGCAGTCGTACACTTGGTCTTTCTATAAGTGATAAAACATCTACGATCGCAACATCTCTTGAAGTTTTAAGATATAAAAATATAGAAGATTTACTTATACAACTAGATTCAATAGTATATACTAAGAAAGTAGATGCTTTTGTAATTGGAAATCCTCTTAATTTAGATGGTAGTGCTTCAAAAAGAACAGAAGAAACATTAGAATTTAAAAAAATTATTGAAGATAGATATAAAAAAGAAGTTTTTATGCAAGATGAGAGATTATCAACTGTGGAAGCAGAAAGAATGCTTATTAGTAATGATACAAAAAGAAAGAATAGGAAAAAAGTAATAGATAAAATAGCTGCGACTATTATTTTACAGGGGTTTTTAGATAGGAGTAAAAGAAGTGAAAGATAATTATATTACTTTAAAAGATAAAAATGGAAAATCAAAAGAATATAGAATTTTACTTAATATAGCAGATACAACTAATGAAGTAAACTATCTTGTATATACAAATGATGTAAAAACAAGTGATGGTGAACTTAAAGTTTTTGCATCTACTTATGTATTAAGTGAAAAAGGTAATATGACTAAATTTAAGCCTGTAGAAATGAAAGAAGAATTTGATTTTATAGAAAAGATATTAAAGTCTTTAGAAGAAAATTAATATAAAAGAGAGGTTAGCTTATGACACGAAAAGTTTTTAGTATAAAAAAGTTTTTATTATTTTTGTTTATTATGCTAATGATAATTATTGGTTCTTTAATTGGAACTTATTTTTATTTAATTACTGCGCCAAGTAAAGAGAGTAAACAAGTAAATATATATGTTGAAAAAGGAAGTAATTATAGTACAATTGCTACTATTTTAAAAGAAAAGGGATTAATTAGATCACAACTTGCTTATAAAATATATTTAAAACTAAATACTCCTAATAATTCTTTAGAATATGGAGACTATGTTTTAAAAACAAATTATGATTTAGAAGAATTAATTAATACTTTAGGTAAGGGAAGTGTTAGTCTTGCTGATACTATTAGTGTTACTTTTATAGAAGGTAATAATGTTAGGCATTTCATTAAAACTGTAACAAGTAATTTTAATATAACAGAAGAAGAAATATTAAATAAGTTAGATGATGAAAACTATATAAATACTCTAATAAATGATTATTGGTTTTTAACTGATGAAATTAAAAATAAAGATATTTATTATCCACTTGAAGGATATTTATTTCCAGATACTTATGAATTTTATACATCTGCTGATATAGATGATATATTTAGAAAATTACTTGATAATATGAGTAAAAAATTAGAACCATATAAGGAAAGTATTGAAAATAGTGATAAAACTATACATGAAATGATAACATTATCTTCAATTGTTGAAAAAGAAGGAGCAAACGATTCAGATAGGAAGATGATTGCTGGAGTATTTTACAATAGATTAAGAGATGGATGGAGTCTTGGAAGTGATCCTACAACTTATTATGCAGAAAAAATAGATGATAATGTTAGAGATTTAAAAATGAGTGAACTAAATTCATGTAATGCATATAATACTCGTAGTTCTTGTCTTAATGGAAAACTACCAGTAGGACCTATATGTAACCCTGGATTAGCATCATTAGTAGCGTCAATAGAGCCTGAAAAACATAATTATTTTTATTTTGTTGCTGATAAAAATGGAAAAAATTATTTTAATGAAACACAAGCAGGACATGATAGTACAATAAATAAATTGAAAAGAGAAGGATTATGGATAACTTATTAGATTTAATTGATGATATTAAAAATTATGGTATTAATAATAAAGTTCCAATAATGAGTGTTGATACGATTGATGAAATACAAAAAATAATTAATGAAAATAACATTGAATCAATTTTAGAGATAGGTACTGCTATTGGATATTCAACCATTAATTTTGCAAGTAACAAGAACATAAAAAAAATAACAAGTATTGAAAGGGATATAGAAAGATATAAAATTGCAGTAGAAAATGTTAATAAAAGTAAACTTTCTAATATAGAACTTATTTTTGGAGATGCACTAAATATTAATATCGATGAAAAATATGATTTATTAATTATTGATGCTGCTAAAAGTCAAAATACTAAATTTTTTAATAAATATAAGAATAATTTAACTAAGAATGGAATAATAATTATAGATAATTTAGAATTTCATGGTTATGTAGGAAAAAGTAATGAAATTAAAAGTAGAAATTTAAGACAAATGGTTAGAAAAATAGAAAAATTTTTAGATTTTTTAAATACTAATGAAGAATATAATGTAGAATATATAGAAGTAGGTGATACCTTAGGAGTATGCAAAAAGAAATAATAATAATACCAAATAAAAAACAATTAGAATTTTATGAAAAGTATAATATAAATACTTTTTTATTGCCAATGAAAGATTATAGTATTGGATTTAATACATATTTTACTAAAGAAGAAATAAATAAACTATCTGATAAGTATTGCGTCTATGTGTTAATTAATAAATTTATGCATAAAAATATAGATAAGTTTAAAAATATATATGATAAATTTAATAAAAATATTAAATTTATAGTAGAAGATATAGGACTTAGTAGAATAATAGATAAAGATAGAATAGTTATATATGAAAATCATATTATATCTAATTATAAAGCAATAAATTATTTAGATAGTTTGGGATACAATAATATAGTTATTAATAATGATTTGACTATTCAAGAGTTAAAAGAGATACAAGAAAATACTTCGTCTAACCTATATTATTTTTATATTTCAAAGAATATGCTTATGTATTCAAGAAGAAATTTAGTGTCAAATTATAATGATTATTATAATAATAAAAGTGATGCACTAGAATATATTTTAAGAGAAAAAGTAAGTAATAAATTATTAGAAATTAAAGAAGAAGATGATGGAAGTATTGTAAGATATAATAAAATATTTTGTGCATCTAAGTATTTAAAAGATTTAGGTAAATTAAATTTAATTATTGATTTAACTAACATAAACGAAGTAAGTGAAATGATGATACTTGAAAATATGAATAATGAAAAACTATATAATTTGATAGATAGTGATTATTATTTTTTAGAAAATGATATTAAATATAAAGTAGGTGATATAAAATGAGATATGAATTATTATTACCTGCTGGAGATTTACCAAGGCTTAAATATGCACTTATTTATGGTGCTGATGCAGTATATATAGGAGGAGAAAAATATAATTTAAGAGCTAATGCTAATAATTTTACTTTAGATGAAATTAAACAGGCAGTAATCTTTGCTCATGAATTAAATAAAAAAGTATATGTAACGGTTAATATGATATTTCATAATGAAGATTTAGAAGATCTTGATGATTATCTATTAGCTTTAGATGAAATTGGAATAGATTCATATATAGTAAGTGATTTTGCTGTTATAGAGTCTATAAAAAGACTTAATATTAAAACACCATTTTTTATATCTACTCAAAAGTCTATAAATAATAAATACTCAGCACAATTTTATAAGGATTTAGGTGCATATAAAGTGGTTTTAGCTCGTGAATGTTCTAAAGAAGATATAATAGATATTAAAGAAAATGTTGATATTGATGTTGAAGTATTTATACATGGGGCGATGTGTACAAGTTATAGTGGAAGATGTGTTATGTCAAATTATGTAACACTAAGAGATTCTAATAGAGGAGGTTGTTCCCAAGTTTGTAGATTTACTTTTGATAATCAAACAGAAAATGAATATGCATTTTCTTCTAAAGACTTAAATATGATAGATTATATTTCAGATATGATGGATATAGGAATTGAATCATATAAAGTAGAGGGAAGAATGAAGAGTATGTATTATATTGCAACTGTAGCTGATGCATATAGAACAATTATGGATAAGAAAATAAATAATACTTTAACTCAAGCGGATATTAAATATTATAAAAAAGTATTAAGTAGAGTATCAAATCGAGAAAATATTGCTCAATTTTATAATGGAATACCACATAAAGAAGGACAATATTATAATGGTAGACAAGAACTTAGCAATCAGGATTTTTTAGGACTAATATTAGACTATAATAAAGAATCTAGTATTGCAGTTGTAGAACAAAGAAATAAATTTAGTGTAGGTGATATAGTAGAGATTTTTGGACCTAATACTAAAGTAAGCGAATTTAAAATAGAACAAATCATTAATGATAATAATGAAATAGTTGATAGTGCATCACATGCGCAAGAAAAAATAAAAATAAAAATACCATTTGAGGTACATGCAAATGACATAATGAGGGTTAAAATTTCTTGACAAAACAGTCATTTTATTGTATTATCATTTGGTACAAAGAAAGAGGTGACCTAACATGAAAAAGAAAGAGATTTTTTTAACTAGCGAAGGTTATTTAGATTTGGAAAATGAGTTACATTATTTAAAGACAACTAAGAGAAATGAAGTAACTCAAACATTAAAAGATGCTAGAGCACTTGGAGATTTATCAGAAAATTCTGAATATGAACAAGCTAGAGAAGATCAAGCAAATTTAGAAAAGAGAATAGTAGAAATTGAGTATGCTCTTGAGCATGCTGTAGTAATAGATAAAAGCGATAATGATGGTAAAGTAGGAATTGGATGCGAAGTTGAACTTAAGTATGAAGATGATGATGATACAGAAAGTTATAAAATCGTAGGTAGTCAAGAAGCTGATCCATTTAATAATAAAATCTCTAACGAAAGTCCAATAGCAGCAGCTATTATGGGTAGAAAAGTTGGTGAAACTGTAGAAGTATCATCACCAGATGGCGTATACAGTGTTAAAATCGTAGCTATAGGATAGTAAAATATCCTTTTTTGCAATGTAAATAAAATTAATTATAACTAAGGAGGTAAAATGAAAAAAAGTTATACATTAAAATTAGAGGGAAAAGAATGGAAAGATTGTTTAAATGAATCTTATAAGAAGAAAAAGAAAGATGTAAAAATAGATGGTTTTAGAAAGGGACAAGTACCATATGACATCTATGTTAAAAAAATGGGTATTGAAACATTATTTATGGATGCTATTGATATGGCAGTAGATGTTTTATACGCTAAGCTATTAAGTGATCCAAAGACTATCACTCCAGCTGCAACACCTAGTATAGATATTAAAGATATTAATGATAAATTAGTTGAAATAGAATTTACTTTAGTAGAAACTCCTGAAGTTAAACTTGGTAAATATAAAAAACTAGGTATTAAAAAAGAAAAAATTGAAGTAAGTGATGAAGAGATTGAACATGAACTTGGTCATTTAAAAGAGCAATTTGCTGAAGTAAGAGCATTAGATGATAAAACTAAAATCAAAGAAGGTATGGTTGCAGTAATTGATTTTGAAGGTTTTAAAGATGGAGTAGCATTTAAAGGTGGAAAAGGAGAAGATTATAGTTTAGAAATAGGTTCTCATACTTTTATTCCAGGATTTGAAGAAGCATTAGTTGGTCTTAAAAAAGGAGATAAAAAAGATGTTAAATTAACATTCCCAGAAAATTATCATAGTGATGATTTAAAAGGTCAACCAGTTGTATTTAAAGTTGAAATAAAAGAAGTTAAAGAAAGAGTATTTCCAGAATTTAATAAAGAATTTTTTGAAGATTTAAATGTTGGTGGTGTTGAATCTTTAGAAGATTTAAAAAAATATATTAAGGAAAATAAAGAAGCAGAAAGAGAAAAACAATTAGAGGATGAATATCTATTTAAATGCTTAGATAAAGTAGTTGAAGATTCTGAATTTGAAATTCCTGAAGAAATGACTGAAGATGAAGTTAATAGATTAGTAAGAGAATTTTCTGAAAAATTAACATATCAAGGATTAAAATTAGAAGACTATTTAAAATATTGTAATACTAATATTGATGATTTTAAAGCAACATTAAAAGATGAAGCTAATAAGAGAATAGGTTATAGACTTATGATGGATGCGATTGTTACTAAAGAAAAACTAGAAGTTAGTGATGAAGAACTTGAAAAAGGATTAAATGAAACTAGTGAACAATATGGTATGAGTAGAGAAGAATTTGAAAAACAAATAGGTTCTAAAGAGTTATTTAAATATGATTTATTAATGAGAAAAGCAATGAAGATTGTTACTGAATAAACAACAAATTAAAACATCTATATTTTAGATGTTTTTTATATTACATTTTAAATAGCTTTTTAAATTTAGTAAATAAATAATCATTTTCTAATACTATTAAAAATACTATTAATGATAAGATACACCCAGAAATAAAATCAATAAAGACATGTTGTTTTATTAACATAGTAGATGCCATAATCAATAGAGATAAAATTGTAATTATTATATTTATAAATTTATTAGATTTTTTTGTTGTATATGAATACAAAATATAAGATAAGCTAAATGCACAATGAATAGATGGACAACAATTTCTAACTGGTGTATCAATTGCATATATAATTTTAGTAATTGTTTCTAATATACCAGTAGTTGTAATTTCAGCTCTTACTATTGTACTTGGGAAAATAATATAAATTATATTAGCAATGATAACTGATAATACAAAAGAAGTTTGATATCTAATAAAGTTATCTTTATCATGTACATAAATATAATATGGTACTAGCACAAGCATTAAATACCATATTACATATGGAATAATAAAATATACATTAAAAGGTATTCTCTCATCAATATAACCACCTATTAAAGTTGGCGTCCCTGATATTAATACACTTGCTTTATAACAAATAGTTTGAAATACAATTAAGCATATTGTAATTATTAATGGTTTTTTATCAATTTTTTTCATAAACATCACATATTTATTATACAAGTTTAATAATAAAAATGAAATAATTAATTGTAGATATGATATACTATTTATATATAGAGGAGTAAATATGAAATTAGAAGTAAAAAATCTTACTAAATCTTATAAAGATACTCTTGGAATAAAAGATGTGTCATTTAGTATTAAAAAAGGTGAAGTATTTGGTTTTATTGGACCAAATGGGGCAGGAAAGTCTACTACTATTAGATCTATTATGAACTTAATAGACAAGAGCGGTACTGTTTTAATAGATGGGAAAGAATTCAAGAAAGATGATATTAACCTTATGAAAATGATAAGTTATTTACCTAGTGAGATAAATCTTTATGATGATTTAACTGTTAGGGAAATGCTTGATTATAATGAAGAATTTTATCCTAATAGTCATAACCTTAGGAAAAAATTAGTTAATCGTTTTAAATTAGATGAGAATAAAAATATAGAAGATTTGTCTTTAGGCAATCTTAAAAAATTAGGCATAGTAATAACATTTATGAAGGATGCTGAAATTATTATATTAGATGAGCCTACTAGTGGTTTAGATCCAATTATGCAAGATGAGTTTTATAAGCTCATATTAGAAGAAAAAGAAAAGGGTAAAACAATACTATATTCAAGTCATATATTAAGTGAAGTATCTAAAATATGTGACAGAATAGGTGTTATAAAAGATGGTAGTATTATTCTTATAGATAAGATATCTAAATTATCAGAAAATAATTTAAATATTATATCGATAGTATCTAAGGATAAAAGTAAAATAATTGATAAATTAAATGCTGAAATAATAGAAGAAAAAGATGATTATTTTAGATTTAAAACTAAGATTCAATCAGATAAATTAATAAAAGAATTATCTTTATTTACTATTGATAAGATAACTATTGAAGAGGCAACACTTGAGGATATAGTTATGGAATATTATAAGTAGGTGTATTATGTTAAAAAGAGAATTAAAAATTAATTTTAAAAGTTTTATTATATGGATTAGTATTTTAATAGGTTTATTCTTATTTGTATATTTACTTTATCCAAGTATTATTAGTAATGGTAATTTAAGTCAAATAGATGAAATGATGAAGTTATTTCCAGAAGAAGTATTAAAGTCATTTAATTTAGACATAGCAATTATGGATAGTGCATTTGGTTGGATTAAAAGTGAAGGATGGATATTTGTTTTACTTTTAATGGGAGTTTATTCTAGCTTGCTTGGTGGTACAATATTATTAAAAGAAGAGAGTGATAAGACAATTGAATATTTAGGATGTTTACCTGTTACTAGAAAACAAATAGTATTAAGTAAAACTTTATGTGGTTATATCTATATACTTATTATGAATATAATATTCTTTATATTTAATTTAATATCGCTTAAATTAAGTGGGGATTTTGATATAAAAGTATTTATATTACTTAGTATAACTCCATTATTATCATCAAGTGTTTTATATTCTTTAAGTTTATTTATATCAACATTTATGAAAAAAACTAAAAAAATAACGGCTATATGTTTAGGCATTACATTTGCTAGTTATTTACTAAATATATTTTCTACGATAAGTACACAGGTGGATATTCTTAAATATTTATCAGTATTTACTTTATGTGATGTAAGAAATGTTATATTAAATGAAAAAATAAATATTTTGATGTTAATAATAACTATAATTTTAAATATAGTGTTTGTTTCACTTAGTGAATATAAATATCAAAGAAAAGAGTTTGTATAGAAATAATTAAGATAAGTATTTTAAAGTATTAAATTATATGTTACTATAATCTTAGATTATGATGTAGAGCATTATATTATATGGGAGTTTGTATGAAAAAAAGTAAAAATAAAAGAATTAAAGCATTAAGATATGCAGATAAGAAAACATTAACAGTTTATATTATTTTGAGAATTCTTGTTATATTATGTTTAATAAGAGAATTAATGTTGGGTGAATATCAAAATGCAATATTATGTATATTATCTTTGACATTGTTTCTTCTTCCTGCGTTTATTGAAAAAACATTTAAGGTTGAATTGCCAACGATTTTAGAAATAAATATATTAATATTTATATTTGCGGCTGAAATTCTTGGGGAGATAAATAACTTCTATGGAACATTTAATAATTTTGATGCAATATTACATACAGTGACAGGATTTTTATCAGCAAGCGTAGGATTCTCACTAATATATTTATTAAATAATAATATTGAAAGTTTTAATATATCTGGAATATTTGTAGCATTAGTGGCATTTTGTTTTTCTATGACAATCGGAGTAATTTGGGAATTTTTTGAATTTAAAATGGATCGTTATTTTAATTTAGACATGCAAAAAGATACATATGTAAGTAAAATAAATACTGTGATGTTAGATGAGACAAACTCAAATAAGGTGGTTACTATAAATAATATAGATAGAGTTATATTATATGATGAAAATAATAAAGAACTTGCTAAATTAAATGGATATCTTGATATTGGTATTATTGATACTATGGAAGATTTAACGGTTAATTTTATTGGTGCTTTTATATATAGTGTTTTTGGTTACTTGTATATAAAAAATAGAGATAAGAATAAAATTGCTACTAAGTTTATGATAACTAAGAAGGCTCAAATGTAGCCTTTTTATAATGGAATAAAGTTTTCGTTTACGAAAATAATATATAGAAATATTGAATTTAATCAGTAAAAATGATATATTTGATAATAGAGAGGTTAGGTGAACCACATGCTTGATAGTATATTTGGAAATTATATGGATCGTGAAAGAAAAGATAATAAAAAAGATCTAAAAAGAATATCTGAGCTTGAAAGTAAATTAAATATAACTAATTCACAAAAAATTATTAAAGTTAGAATTGATGGCAATGTGGTTGAAATGACAGAGGAAGCCTATGCCTTTTATAAAAAGACAAATGAATTTAGAAAAAGATTAAGAGAAGGACAATCAATAGATAGTATTATGCCTGAGGCTTTAGCTGTTTGTAGAGAAGCAGTAAAAAGGAAACTTAATATGAGACCTTATGATGTTCAAGTTGAAGCAGCAATGGCTATGCAGGGCAAGAATATAATTGAAATGAAAACTGGTGAAGGAAAAAGTCTTGTTCAAATATTAAGTGCTTATTTAAAGGCACTTGATGCAACTAAATCTGAGAATAAAAAAGAATGGGGAAGTGTACATATTCTTACATCAAATGATTATTTAGCACAAAGAGATCAAGAGGATAATAAAGAAGTATTTTCTTTACTAGGTTTTACTAGTTCATATGTATTGTCAAAAGATAAATTAAGAGAAAAAAAAGAAAATCTAAAAAGTTATAAAGAAAGAAAAAAAGAAGCCTATAAATGTGATATAGTATATTCTACTGCAAGAACAGTAGCATTTGATTATTTACAGGATAATACAAGATTTGAAAAAGAAGATGTATACATAACTAGACCTCTACATAGTGCGATAGTAGATGAGGCTGATGATATTTTACTTGATGATGCAACTAAACCATTGATATTAAATGGTAATCCAAGCAAAGGTAATAAAATATTTGATAGAAAACAAAAAGAATTAGAAAATAAACCTATAACTGTGCAAGAGGAAAATATTTATTTATGGGCAACTAAATATATAAATGGAGTATATAGAAAAAATAATGAGGCTATACCTACTACTTATTATGAACAAAAACCTTTAGGTAATAGTGCTACTTATAGGGGTTCTGCTGTGTTTGCAAATAGACAAGAAGTATTATTATCTCCGATGATAGAAGATGAATTATATAATATGACTGAAAAAGAAGTTAAGAGCAAAGGAACGCAAGAAGACATAAATGCATTATATGCGATGAGGTTAAATGCGGTTGAACTTTGTATATTAGCAAGAGAAGTTTATCATGCGGATAAACAGTATTTAGTAAGAGATAATAAAATTGTGCTTGTTGACTCAAATGGTAGACCACAGCATAAATCAAAGTATAGAGATGGCTTACATGAAGCTCTTGAATATAAAGAAGATTTTAGATTAAAAAAAGAAGGAAAAAAAGGTATAGAACTAAGTAAGCCTAGAAATTTTGTTGCTAAATGTACTTTTCCTGATTTTTTCAGCATTTATTCAAATGGTTATAGTGGAATGACTGGAACTAGTGATAAAGAGGAATTTGAAGAAATTTATGATCATTCTACATATAAAGTTGAAAGTAGAATTCCTAATATAAGAAAAGATGAGGAAGATGAAATATATACTACTATGGAAGCAAAACATCAAGCAATAATTAAAGAGGTTTTAGAGTGTCAAAAGACAGGACAACCTGTATTAATAGGTACTTTAAATGTTGCTGAGAGTAAAGCCATTTGTGATAAATTAGAAGCAATTGGTATTAGATTTCAAAGATTAGATGCATCAAGTGTTGATAGCATGGAAAAAGAATCAGCAATAGTATCAACTGCTGGACTTTTGGGTAGTGTAACAGTCGCAACAAATATGGCTGGTCGTGGAACTGATATAAAACTTGGACCTGGAGTAAGAGAAGTTGGTGGTCTATATGTTATTGGTGCCTCTAAAAATAATAATGTAAGAATAGATAATCAATTAAGAGGAAGAGCAGGAAGACAGGGAGATCCTGGTAAGAGCAAATATTTTATGTCTCTTGATGATGAGATGATACAAAAAAGAGGAAGAAAGCAAATATTTAGATTTCAAAGAAATGCTAAAGATGGTAGAATTACTAACAAAAGAATTATAAAATTGGTAGAGTATTGTCAAAAGATTGAAACTGGAATACAAAAATTAGAAAGAAAGATGAAAGAAAAAAGAGCAATAGAAACTTTTACACCATATAAAAATGAAATATATGCAGAAAGAAAAAAAGTATTTGATGCTAATCCTGATGAATTTGAAAAATATATTCTAAGAAAAGTAGATGGTTTTGTAGATACAACATTTTTGATATCTAAAGATTATGATGATTTATCAGCTAGATTTAAAAATATTGCATATATAGATCCTATAATTTATCAATCAAGTTTACATAATGGTACGATTGATGAATATAAAAAAGAATTAGCTAATAGTATAAAAGAAAAAATTAAAGCAAAAATGACTACTAAAGAGGATAAGATGAATTTTTATCTAGAAAATAGATATAATGCTTTAGAAAGTTTCAATGGATATTGGGCAGATTATTCTTTGTGGCTTGAAGATTTTGAAAAGAAACAATCACTTCTTTGTTTTGGAGCAAATTATAATCAAGATACATTTAAAAATGAAGCAAATAAGAGATATGTTGAAACATTAAGCTCATTATTTAATGATATTATAAGTTTTGCAATCAATGGTGAAAAAATATTAGATAATACAATGACTAATGAAGAAAATATGGGGGTAGTAAGATGAGATTTATTCTTAAAATAATTAGAATTATTATATGCTTATTTTTATATACATTTTTACTTATAAAAGTATTCTTTATATCACAAGAGTATTTATATGAAAATGAGTATCCTGGTGTATATGGTTATTCAATCTTAAAAATAAAAAATGATTATTTAAGTCCTGATATAGAAAAAAATTCATATGTTATTTTACAGAGTAAAGAAGAATATGAAGTAGGAGATATAGTTTATTATAGTGGAAAAAATATAAGTAAAATAATAGAAATAAGAGAAGAAGAAACATCAGTAGAAGATGAGTCTAATCCAATTATAGAAGATGTCATTGAATTAAAAGATAATAGGGAAGAAGTATTTATTACTAGTAAAAACGATATTTATGGAAAAGTCATTTATAATAATAAAAAAATAAGTACTACTATTAACATATTAACTCATCCAATTGTTATATTATTATTAATAATATTTTCTATTTCTATATCATCTCTTACATATAAAAGATATAGTTAAGAATGCTTGTATTAAGCATTCTTTTATTAAAAAGGACGTGATATTATGATATATTTAGATTATAGCGCTACAACACCAGTTGACAAAAATATATTTGAAGAATATATAAAAAATACGCTATTATTTAGTGGTAATCCTAATTCAGTACATCAATTAGGTAAATTTTGTAAAAGTAAAATAGATTATGCTATTGCAAGTGTATGTAGAGTGTTTAATTGTGATAGTAGTGAATTAATATTTACTAGTTGTGCTAGTGAAAGTAATGCAACTGCAATTAGAGGAATAGCTAATTCTTTTAATACTGCTGGTAAACATATTATAACTAGTAAATTAGAACATAGAAGTATATTAAAAGAAGTAGAAAGACTTATAACACTTGGATATGAAGTAGAATATGTAAATATACTTAAAAATGGTCAAGTAGATTTAATTGACTTAGAAAATAAAATAAGAGAAGATACTATATTGATTAGTATATGTGGCGTTAATAGTGAAGTTGGTTATAAACAAGATTTATATAAAATAAGAGAAGTTATTAATAAAAAAAATAATAAAGTAATATTTCATAGTGATTTAACACAGGCTTTAGGTAAAATTAATATTGATTTAACCCCTTTGGATATGGCTTCATTTTCAAGTCATAAAGTTTATGCTCCAATAGGCTGTGGACTTTTATATAAAAGAAAGAATATTGAAATAGATCCACTTATTTGTCCTACTAATGATAATTCTCTTTTTAGAGGTGGTACAAGAGCATTACCATTAATAGTTGCATTTTGCGAATCAATAAAAAAATACAATAATAATATTGAAAATATAAATAAATGTATTTCATTAAATAAACTTATAATAGATAAATTATCAAAATATAATATTCAAATTAATTCAAATGAATATTGTATTCCTCATATTATAAATTTTAGTTTATTAAAAATGAAAAGTTTAGATTTTATAAGATATCTAGATAAAGAAAAAATATTAGTATCATCTACTACTGCTTGTTGTTCTAAAGAAGAAAGTATTATTTTAAAAGAATTATATAATGATGAGAATATATATAAAACTTCAATTAGATTAAGTATTTCTCATTTAACTACAATAGAACAAGTAGATAAGTTTTTTAAAGTATTTGATGAAATATATCAAAAATATTTAAAATAAATATACTGATAGTAAAATATCAGTTTTTTTATCATAATTAATAATTATATCTCATACATTTTATTAAATGAATGAAAGAGGGTTATTATGGATAAAACACAAATATTACAAAGTCTTGGTAAAAAATCTAATGGTGAGATATATTTAGGTGTAGTTGGTGCTGTTAGAACTGGAAAAAGTACATTTATTAAAAAGTGTATTGAACTTTTAGTACTTCCTAATCTAGAAGATGAGATGGAAAAGAAAAGATGCTTAGATGAAATACCTCAAAGTGCTAGTGGTAAGACTATTATGACTATTGAACCTAAATTTGTGCCAAGCGCTGGGGCAAATATTAATATTAACGGGTTAAATACAAATATTAAATTAGTTGATTGTGTAGGATTTGTTACACCAGATAGTCTTGGTTACGAAGATAATTTAGGAAATCCTAGAATGGTTAAAACACCATGGTTTACTGAAGAGTTACCTTTTGTTGAAGCAGCTGAAATTGGTACGCAAAAAGTAATAAAAGATCATGCTACAATCGGAATAGTAATAACAACTGATGGTTCTATTGGAGAATTATCAAGAAGTAACTATGTAGCAGCAGAAGAAAAAGTTATTAATGAACTTAAAAATATTAATAAACCATTTATAGTAGTATTAAATTCTATTCATCCAGATGGAATAGAAGCTAAAACATTAAAAAAAGGATTAGAGGACAAATATAATATTCCTGTAATACCTATGAATGTTGAAAAAATGAAAGAAGAAGATATTACTACTATACTAAAAGAAGCTTTGTATGAATTTCCGATTGATCATATTGAATTTAATATACCAGACTGGGTAGGAATTTTAAAAAATACTCATCCGTTAAAAGAAAAATTTATTAATAAGATGAAGGAATCAATAGTCGATGTAGATAAATTAAGAGATGCAGAAAATATTAATTTAACTCTTGAAGATAATGATGAAATAAGTAAAGCATATATATCATCATTAGATACTGATAATAGTGAAGTTACTATTACTCTAGAAGCAAGAGAAGAATTATTTGATGAAATATTAAAAAATATAGTTGGAGAAAACATTACATCAAAGGGAGACTTATTAAAATTATTTCAAGATTTTAGTGAAGGTAGAAATGAATATGATAGTCTTAAGGGAGCATTAAAACAAGTATATCAAACTGGATATGGTATAGTACTTCCAAAGGTTAGCGATATGAAATTAGATAAACCTGAGATAATTAAACAGGGTGGTAGATTTGGTATTAAATTAAAGGCAAAAGCTACAAGTATTCATATGATAAAAGTAGATGTTGAAAGTAGCTTTGAACCGATTATTGGAAGTGAGAGTCAAAGTAAAGAATTAATAGAACATATTATGTCATATGAAAATGATCCTGAAAAGATATGGCAAAGTGAATTATTTGGTAGAAGTTTAAATGATATTGTTAGTGAAGGTATTCAGGCTAAATTATCATTACTTCCAGATAATTCAAAATATAAACTTTCTCAAACTATTACAAAAATGGTTAATAAAGGAAGTAATAATTTAATAGCAATAGTCTTATAAAAAGACTATTTTTATTTTTTGATAAAATAGAAAGTGTTTTTATAAATTATAGATAATTATATTATTAGGAGGTAGATATGTATAAATATTTAAAAATATTTAATAAAGGGTTTGAAGAAGGAGTAATGCAAGCTTTTGAAGATTTAAAAAATGATAGAACAAAAGATTTTAAATCAATAGATGATATTGAAATTAAATCTAAAATGTATGATATTGGTTTTATAAAAGGATATAAAAAGTTTACCTATAAAAATAAAAATAATCTTTTATTTGATAGAAAATTATAGTATACTATTCATAGTAGAGGAAAGTGTAATATGAATAAAAAAGGTTTTACATTAATAGAATTACTATTGGTTATTGTTATAATGTCTATAGTTGGTACAAGCTCCATGATAATGTTTGGCAATATAGATGATGAAACATCAACTCATGATAGGGAAAATACTTATAAAAGTATTCAAAGAGGAGCTATGTTATATTTAGATTTAAATGACGATTGGTTAAAACAATTTAGAGATAAAAAAGAAATGTATATTGAAATGAGTGAATTAATGGGAAATAATTATGTATCTAGTACACTTGAAGACCCTGTTAGCAAAGATGAAATACCATCTAATTATATAGTTAAATTATATATAGCAAAAGATAGAAGAGGTAATGAATATATGAATAGTTGTGTACTTGATAAAAACATATTAAATGATTCATCTAGCAGTAAATCTGCTTGTGTAGTTGATAGTGATGGAAAAAGTAATGATTATTGCTGTGCTGCTTGTACACCAGCATTAAATGCAACTAAAAATAAAGATGGTACAGTAAATGATGAAGATTGTTTGTTTGATTAGTAATAATTAAAACTAATATTTTTAATTTTTATAGTTAATAGGTGATATTATGAAAAAAATAGTATATATAACAGTAAGTTTTATACTTTT
>JBJEED010000064.1:0-1871 GCA_051872765.1 Bacilli bacterium
TTT
The DNA here is from genome assembly GCA_051872765.1 of Bacilli bacterium. GTDB lineage: Bacteria > Bacillota_I > Bacilli_A > RF39 > UBA660 > CAG-1000. The sequence continues at coordinate 4 of JBJEED010000064.1, forward strand.
ATGCTATTACAGTCAAAAAACTGTAATAAAAAACAAGATTTTTAAAATTTAAACATAAAAAGGGTACAATGCCCCTTTCCCCAAAATAGATGTGTTTTGGGGAATATTAATTTAATAATTCTCTTTTAGCATAAATAAGCACATTTGAAATTAGTTTACGTCCATCGCTTGTTAAATAATATTTATTTTTTCGAGCCACTTTCTTAATAATACCATGTGCTTTCAGCTTAGAAAATAATCGCGTAGTCCTATTTATATTTTTGGCACTCTCACTATCTTCTTTAAAATATCTTTGCCTTACATTTTTATTAGTAAATCCATTAATTAAAAAATCACCATTTGAGATTATTTGAAATAGTAATAAAGTACTTGGATTTAATACATTAAATGCAGAATAATGCCTCCCGTTATACTCCTTACTTTTTGAAATTTTTGCTACATCTTCTAAAGATACTTTATCTATATTAATTTCTGGCATAGCTTCTATATACCTCTTAATAATAGATTTACTAATTTCAACATACCTGTAAAGATTAGCTATACTCTTTCCCATTGGAACCCATTCTTTTACTGTTTGAAAATCTTTATGATTGATGAGTTTTTCTTTTTCTTTCAAAATTTTAAAATCTCTTGGATTATTAATTGTAACTTCAATGCGTAAATTGTTTCCTTTATCATACATTTTAATTTGATTATTGTTTATTTTAAATTTTATTCGGTAACCTTGATACCTGTTTCTTAAATCGGAAACAATTTCTCCCTTTTTAAAAGTATGAATCTTAGAGACATTTCTGCCAAAGAAAGAATATATATCTTCACTACTGAATGCAAAGTATGTAGTTTCAACCAGTGTCTTGTAAAAAGAACTTAAATCAGAACGGTTCTTAAAATTAATATCGGTTGCAAACTCACATTGGTCAATGCACCAATAGTATGAATGACTAAAAATTTTTTCTATATTTGGAAGTAGATTATTAATTTTTTTAATCATACCATCAAAAGAATCAGAAATTTTTTTATCTAAAATACTATCTGCTAATTGTTGTGCCTTTTCAAAGTTATCAATATATGAAAATGAATTATTATACATTTCATATTTAATATTATTCTTATCAAAAATTTTAGATAAATATTCTCTACCATTAATATATATTTGAACATTATAAGGAAACCAAGTTTGAATTTTTAAAAACATCCAACCAAATTCTTCATCATTATAATAGAAATAATAATGTTTACATTTAGTAGGTCGTGAAGTTACTTCTAGTTTTTGAGTTTCACGATTTGGTGCAACAGTCATAGTATTACAAATTTCTACTACTGAAAAAGCAGAAATAAGCCCAGTTTTATTAATATTTTTATCAAATTCTTCTCTAGCAATATCATCTTTATTAATTTTTCCAGAAGATAGATATTTTATTTCTACATTATTTTCTTTAACATAATCTTCAATATGAGAACATAAAGAATCAGTTTGTGATAAAGCAAATTTATTAAAATCTTTTAATTGAACATTATTTTGAATTAAATAATACAGAAATTGTCTATAGTTACATAAGTTTAAAAGATACCCATTAACTATCATCCTATCAAATGTTTCTAAAATCCCATTGATTTTTCCTTCATTTTGTTGTATTATATTCATTGTAAACCTCCTTGATTAGCTATGCTTATTGAAACAGGAACAAAAGTATTAAAACTTGAGGTTCCGATATTGTATTGTAGCATAGACTACGTGCACCATAGAGTGCTTTAATAATTAGTATAATTAGTATAATTAACATAAATATTATACTACATTAGCAAGCTAATTTAAAGAGGTTTACTTTTTTATATAAATTTAGGTTGCGGACATAGTCTGCCGTATG
>JBJEED010000065.1:0-1818 GCA_051872765.1 Bacilli bacterium
TATACTAAAAGGCTTTAATTAATATTAAAAAACTATGTTACTGCAAAACTCGGGGTAGAATAGTTGGCTCAGCGATTAGAAGAAAATTCGGTGATAAATGTAGTTGCTAATTATAAAATATCAATTGAAAAAATGTCAGAAAAGACATTTTTTCTTTTTGTAAATATTTTTAAATGATAAAAAACATGTTATACTATATTATATAATGAAGGAGCACTATGTATGAATGGTGAAGAAATACAAAGTTTATTAGAAAATGCTTATGGTAATTGTACTTTATTTGATAATGGTGTTTGTTGTGTAAATGTAGATGGAGCACAAATATATGTAAACACTAATGATTTAAATCAAAATAGTGTAGAGTTATCTGGGTATATGCCAGGAATAAATGGACTACAAAAGAATGATAATACTATATATAACAATATGATTTCAGATACACCAAAGTCAGGAATAATCGCAACGGGAGAAAGTTGGTCTGATAATAATAATTGTATGGAAATAGGTATGGATATTGCTAATTTATTGGGATGTAATGTAGATAAAGCATATGTTCAAGGATTCAGTGCAGGTGGAGGAGTTGCAGTTCAAAGAGGAAATGAATTTAGTGGAAATCATCCAAATATAGATTTAGAAGTTTTTTTAGTGGATCCGTATAATATTGCTCCTAATCAAAAATATACTACTAATGTGAGTAATTTAGTTGAAAATGATGTTCCGATATTTATATTAGGCCCAAGTGGTTTAGGTCATTTAAATGAATTAAATAAGCGTCTTGTTTCAAATGGACTAGATACAATTACACTAAAAACAAATGCAACACACGGTGAAATAGGAAGATTAGGACTTAGGGATTTTTTTATAGGTCAGGGTGTAGACTTAAATAATTATTCTATAACTATTTATAATCCAGAAACTAAAAAATATGAAGCAATAAGTGTAGAAGAATATGAAGAATATAAAAAGTCTTATATAGGTAATGGCTTATATCAAATAAAAATGAGTCGTAGTGATGTTTCTGCCTTAAATAATGGTACAGGTAGTGTAGTTGCAACAAATGTATTAACTGTAGTAAATGGAATAAATGCAATCGCAAGAGAATTAAATAATAGCGAAGCATGTATAAATCCAAGTAAAGTAAGCATGTCAAGCACAGCAGGAATACCGGGAGCACTATATAAATGTCAAGATGTGTACTTGGGAATGTCAACTAATTTAATAACATCACTAATTAGTGAACTAAATGTAATTCAAAGTATGGCTCAAACATATTATGATATGGATAAAAGTCTATCGGCAAGTGCAAGTACATTAGCTGGTAGTGGAAGTACGGAAGTAAGTACAAGTAGTATAGATATAAAGTTAAATAGTATAATAGATTCAAGGCCAAATAGTAAAATAAGTTTTAATTCATCATTCTTGTATGATTTACCAAGTGCAGTAGCGGGAAAAGTATATAAAGGTGAAGTAGAATCGGCATTAAATGGAGGATTAGATGCTAATTTCGAATCAGAAAGAAGTAGTGCGCGAGCAACAAAGACACAAATAGAACACTTTGCAAGTGCAATTGGAAGTAGCTTGAAAGGTGGAGCATGGAACAAAGTAAAAATTAATCTAGAAAATTATAGTAATTTAATGGATGAAAGAATACGTAGTGTTAATAAATTAGAAAATGCGATGAAAGAAGCTCTAACATTAGTATTAGAATATATGGAAGATTATGATGTGTTAGATGATTCTAAATTACCAGAAATAAGAGATACATTAGAGAAAATAAAAGAAGAAATAGAAAACGCAAATATGGTAATAAATAAGACA
>JBJEED010000066.1:0-8620 GCA_051872765.1 Bacilli bacterium
ATCAAAAGTGCCAGAAGGTCTTACAAAAAAATCAGCAATAGAAGTGTTTAATGATACATTAGAATCAATAAAAGTTGGTGCAAATAAAAATATTTCAAGTACTAGTAAACCAAGTAATGCAAATGCAAATACATCAAATACTAGTCAGCCAAGTAATGCAAACACAAATACTTCAAGTACTAGTAAACCAAGTAATTCGAACACAAATACATCAAATACTAGTAAACCAAGTAATTCGAACACAAATACATCAAATACTAGTAAACCAAGTAATGCAAATACAAATATTTCAAGTACTAGTAAACTAAGTAATTCAAACACAAATACTTCAAGTACTAGTCAACCAAATAATGCAAACACAAATACATCAAATACTAGTCAACCAAGTAATGAAAATACAAATACTTCAAGTACTAGTAAACCAAATAATGCAAATGCAAATACTTTAAGTACTAGTCAGCCAAGTAATGCAAATGCAAATACTTTAAGTACTAGTCAACCAAGTAATGAAAATATGAATACATCAAGTACTAGTCAATCAAGTAATGCAAACACAAATATTTCAAGTACTAGTAAACCAAGTAATGCAAATACAAATACTTCGAGTACTAGTCAACCAAGTAATTCGAATACAAATATTTCAAGTGCTAGTAAACCAAGTAATTCGAACACAAATATTTCAAGTACTAGTAAACCAAGTAATTCAAACACAAATACTTCAAGTACTAGTAAACCAAATAATGAAAACACAAATACATCAAATACTAGTCAACCAAGTAATGTAAATACTCCAAATACTAGTCAAATAAATAATATAAATAACAACACTTCAAGTATTAGTGAATCAAATGATATAGATTTAAATATTTCAAATACTGGTCAATCAAATGATATTGATTTAAATATTTCAAATACTGGTCAATCAAATGATATTGATAATAGTTATGTTATATCTGAAGAAAATAAAATTGAAATACCTGAAGAAATAGTAATACCATCAGAAGAAATTTCAAAAGAGGAAATAATAGATTTGCCAAAAGAAGAAGTTAAAACAGAGAGTGATGGAAGTATACTTAAAACATTAGGGACAGCTACTGCAATTGGAGGTGCTTTGGGAGCAGCATCTTATGCAGGATATAAGTATATAAAGTCTAAAGAAGATAAAACTTCTGATAATGAAGAAGATTATTAATAAAAAGGGAAATAGTTGATGCTATTTCTTTTTAATTTTGTTATAATCTATTGTAGGTGATGAAATAATGTTTGAGAGTTTGAGTGAAAGACTACAAAAAGTAGTTAGCAATATTAAATCTAAAGGTGTTATTAATGAAGAAAATATAAGTGAAATTACAAGAGAAATCAGACTATGTTTATTAGAAGCAGATGTAAATATTAAAATAGTAAGAGAATTTATAGATAAAGTAAAAGAAAAAGCTCTTGGTGAAGAGGTAAGAAAAAGTATTAAACCAGGTGATATGTTTGTTAAAATTCTTAAAGATGAACTTGTTGAATTATTAGGAGGAGATAGTAGCCCTCTTGAGGTCAGTAAAAATCCTACAATTGTCATGGTAGTTGGTCTTCAAGGTGGTGGTAAAACAACAACAGTTGGAAAGATAGGAAACATGGTTCGTAAAAAACATCATAAGAAGCCTTTATTTGTAGCGTGTGATGTTTATAGACCAGCAGCAATTGATCAGTTAAAATCAATAGGAAAGCAACTTAATATTGAGGTTTATGATGAAGGTAAATCAAACCCCGTAGAAATAGCAAAAAATGCTTTAGAATATGCTAAAACAAATGGATATGATTATATTTTATTTGATACAGCTGGTAGACTTCAAATAGATGAAACATTAATGGATGAACTGGTTAATATAGAAAATATTATTAAGCCTCATGAAGAATTACTTGTAATTGATGCGATGATGGGACAAGATGCGATTAATGTTATTACTGGTTTTAATGAAAAACTAAATTTAACAGGTTGTGTTTTAACTAAAATGGATGGTGATACTAAGGGTGGTGTTGCATTATCATTAAGACATTTAACAAATATTCCAATTAAATTAGTTGGAGATTCAGAAAAACTAGATGGTATAGGTGAATTTTATCCAGATAGAGTAGCAAATAGAATACTTGGGATGGGAGATTTACTTTCTATAATAGAAAAAACAGAAGCAGAGCTTGATACAGATGAAATGATGAGTACAGCAAAAAGGATGCAAAAAGGAAAATTTGATTTAGAAGATTTTTTAAAGACAACTAAACAAATTAAAAAGTTAGGACCACTTGAAAATTTAATTAAATTAATACCAGGAGCATCTAAAATGGGACTAAATAAGGTTGAAATAGATCCTAAAATCATGGCAAGAACTGAAGCTATTGTTTTATCTATGACGCCTCTAGAAAGACGTAATCCAGATATTATAAAAGCTAGTCGTAAGCAAAGAATTGCTAAAGGATGTGGACAAAAAGTAGAGGATGTTAATAAGTTACTAAAGCAATTTGATCAAATGAAAATTATGATGAAACAAATGAATAGTGGAAAATTTGGAAATTTTAAGTTTTAATGATATGTAATAAAAATATTTCTTGTAACATATAGTTGAATGTGTTATAATACAATTGACTGAAAGGAGAGTGGCTAAATAAAGCCACTCTTTATTTTAAAGGAGGTTAAAAGTGGAAGAAAAAATTTATGATGCAATTAAAAATGCATTAGAAGAAAAAAATATTGAATTAGTAGGTGTTCATTTTGGTGAAGAGGATGGCGAAAAGACATTATTTGTAACAATTGATAAAGAAGGTGGAGTTGATATTGATTTATGCGTAGAAGCCACTCATATTGTAGATCCAATAATTGAAAGTCTTAACCTAGATATTGAAGATTATGTATTAGATGTAGGAAGTAAGGGAGTAAAAATTGATGAAAACTAAGAAAAAAGAAGAAACAAATGAAATGAAGGCTGCTGAATTTAAAAAAGCTTTAGATTTTATAGTTAAAGAAAAAGGAATTGATGAAGATATTGTTATTGAAGCAATGCAAACAGCATTATCTACAGCTTTTAGAAAAAATGAAAAGGCAGATTATACTTCAAGAGTATTGATTGATAAGAATACTGGAGAAATTAAAGTATTTAAAGTTACTACTATTGTAGATGATTATAATGATGATGATGATGATATTGATCCAGAGACTGGAGAAGTTAAAATTGCTCATGATTATTTAAATGAACTTACAATTAGCGAAGCAAGAGAAAAAAATAAAGATTATCAAATAGGTGATGAAATTTTAGAAGAAGTAACTCCAAAAGATTTTGGAAGAGTTGCTATATCAGTTGCTAAGCAAGTAGTGCTTCAAAAGATTAGAGAAGCTGAACGTGATAAAATAATGAGTGAATTTGCTGATAAGGAAGATGAATTAATGGTAGGTTTCCTTGCTATGGAAGATGCTAAAAATTATTATGTTGATCTTGGCAAAGCAAGAGGTATTCTATCTAAAAATGAACTTATTCCTGGTGAAAAACTTACTATGGGAGATAGTATTAAAGTTTATATAACTAAGATTGAGGCTACTCCAAAAGGACCACTTATTTTAGTATCAAGAAAGAATTATGGTTTTGTAAAGAGATTATTTGAGCATGAAATACCAGAGTTTAAAGATGGAACATTAGAATTAAGAGGAATTGCAAGAGAAGCTGGAGTTAGAAGTAAAGTTTGTGTTGCATCAACTAATCCAAATGTAGATCCAATTGGAAGTTGTATTGGTGAAAAAGGAAGAAGAATTGCTAATATTATCAGCGAACTTAAAGGTGAAAAAGTTGATTTAATTGCTTATAGTGATGATATGGAAGAATTTATTGCAAATGCTCTTAGTCCTGCTAAAAATTTAAATGTAAGTATAACTGATGAAAAGAAAAAAGAAGCATTAGTTATAGCAGATGATGAAAATTTAAGTTTAGCAATTGGTAAAAAAGGAATTAATATTAAACTTGCTAGTAAGTTAACAAAATACACAATTAATATTAAGACATTAGCAGATATTAATAAACAAATCAATGAGTAGGTGTAAATAATGAAACAGAGAAAGATACCTATGAGAACATGTGTAATAACACATGAAAAATGTGAAAAAAGAGATTTGATAAGAGTAGTTAGAGATAATGAAGGTAATGTAACAGTAGATGAGACTGGTAAACTAAATGGTAGAGGTGCATATTTAAAAAAAGATAAGGAAGTTATTGAAAAAGCAAGAAAATCAAAAGCATTAGAAAAACATTTAGAAGTAAAAATAGATGATGAAATTTATGATATTTTATTAAGTAAAATATAAAATAATGATTAAAAATTAAAAGAAAAGGAGGAATTGATTATGAGTATAGAAGATTATGCTTTGGAATTAGGAATAGAAGAAAGTGTTGTTTTGAGCAAATTAAAAGAATTAGGTTTTAATTATAATAACTCAAGTGATTATTTAGATGATGATGCGATTATTCTTTTGGATAATGAAAACTTGGCAGCTAAAGAAAATAAGCTTACTGAAGAACTTGCTGATAAATTTGAACTTGAAGATAGAGCAGAAGAAGCAGCAAGTGCTTATAGTATGGAATTTGAAAAAACTACTAGAAAAGAAAAAATAAAGAAAAAAGATAATAGTAAAAATAAAGATGAAGATTTATCTTTAAAGAAAAAAAATATATATAAAAACAAAACAAAGCTTCAGAGTAATAAAGAAGAAGTTGAAAGTAATGTAGTTTTATACACAGAGGGTATGAGTGTCAATGATTTAGCAGTAGCTCTTAATGTTCCAGCAAGTGAATTAGTTAAGAAATTAATAAGTATGGGACTTATGATATCATCTAATCAAGCAATTTCTTATGATGATGCAAGTATTATTGTTCTTGAATATAATAAGGAGTTAGTTAAAGAAGAAACTACTGATATTAGTAATTTTGAGGAATATATTATTATTGATAAAGAAGAAGATTTAGTTCCAAGACCAGCAGTTGTTACGATTATGGGGCATGTTGATCATGGTAAAACGACACTTTTAGATTATATAAGAAATTCTCATGTTGCAAGTGGTGAAGCTGGTGGAATAACTCAAGCAATAGGTGCATATCAAGTAGAGAAGAATGGTAAAAAAATTACATTTATAGATACACCTGGTCATGCAGCATTTACAGAGATGAGAGCAAGAGGTGCTAGTGTAACAGATATAGTTGTTATAATAGTTGCTGCTGATGATGGAGTTATGCCTCAAACAAGAGAAGCAATTGATCATGCTAAAGCAGCAGGAGTACCTATAATTGTAGCAGTTAATAAAGTAGATAAACCTAATATAAATATAGATAAAATAATGAGTGAATTATCTGAAATAGGTCTTACTCCAGAAGAATGGGGAGGAGATACTATTTTCGTTAGACTTAGTGCTAAAACTGGAGAAGGTGTTGATTTACTTCTAGATAATATTAATGCTTTATCTGAAGTTTTGGAACTTAAGGCTAATCCAAATAGATATGCAACTGGTAGTGTAATTGAAGCAAAACTTGATAAGAATAAAGGTCCGGTTGTAACATTATTAATTCAAAATGGAACATTAAGACTTGGAGATCCAATCGTTGTTGGAACTAACCATGGAAAGGTTCGTACTTTAAGAGATGATACTGGTCGTGAAGTAATATCTGCAGACCCTTCTAAACCTGTTGAAGTAACTGGTCTTGAAGATGTTCCGGTAGCCGGTGATAAATTTATGGCTTTTGAAAGTGAAAAAGAGTCAAGAAGTGTTGCATTAAAAAGAAAAGAAGTAGAAAAGAGTAAAAAATTTGCATATAAAGCACTTAGTTTAGATGAATTATTTGAATCAATTAAAGAAGGTAAAAAAGAGATTAATATTGTTTTAAAAGCAGATGTTAAGGGTAGTGAAGAAGCCGTTAAAAATGCTTTACTAAAAATTAATGTAGAAGGTGTTAAGATCAATGTAATTAGAAGTGGTGTTGGTACTATTACTGAGAGTGATGTTGTATTAGCGCATGCATCTAATGCTATTATTATTGGATTTAATGTAGTACCATCTAAATCTACTAAAGATACAGCAAAAGGTTATGAAGTTGATATAAGACTTTATAATATTATTTATAAACTAGTAGAAGAAATAGAAGCAGCTATGAAAGGTATGTTAGAGCCAGAATATGAAGAAGTAATTACTGGTGAGGCTGAAGTTAGACAACTATTTCATTTCTCTAAGATTGGAAACATTGCTGGTTCACATGTAATTAGTGGTGTAGTTAAAGCAAATAGTCTTTGTAGAGTAATTAGAGATGGTATAGTAGTTACAACATCTAAAATTGCATCTTTGCAAAGAGAAAAGAATCAAGCACATGAAGTTAAGAGTGGATATGATTGTGGAATTGTTGTTGAGAATTTTCCAGATATTAAAGAAGGAGATATAATTGAAACATTTGAAAATAAGGAAGTGAAGAGATAATGGCAAGTATGAAAGGTGAGAGAGCTGGATCTGAGATTCAAAGAGAACTATCTATGATATTACTTGAAGATGCTCGTGATGAAGACTTTAAAAGAGTAACAATTACTGCTTGTGATGTTTCAAATGATTTAAGTTTTGCTAAAGTATACTTTACAACATTTGATGATCGTGAAAAAGTTGAAAAAGATTTAAATAATGCATCAGGATTTTTTAGAAGTCTTCTTGCTGATAGATTGGTAATGAGACATATTCCAGAATTAAAGTTTATATTTGATGAATCTATTGAGTATGGTCAAAATATAGAAAGAATTATTAAAGAAATAAATGAAAAAAACTGCTAATCCTTATTTAGGATAATAGCAGTTTTTTTATAAGAATAAAATAACTAAGATACCAACAACTAAAGTATAAATACTAAAATAAATAAGTTTACCATTATTAACAATTTTTCTAAACCATTTAGTAACAAGTAATGTAACAATACATGAAACTATAATTGATAATAAATATGGTATTATTAATGCATTAGTTAGAGTTAAATCAAATATTTCAAGAACAGAAGCAGCTATACTAATTGGTATATATAACATAAATGAATATTTAAAAGCCGTGTCTCTTTTTAAACCTGCAAACATACCACCAACAATAGTAGATCCACTTCTGCTAATTCCTGGAAATAGTCCAGCTATTTGCATAAATCCTACTGTTAGTGCTTCTTTTATACCTATTTTATTGTCTTCTTTTTTTCCTTTAAAATCTTTAACAATAAATAATAAAATAGATGTAATAATTAGAGAAATACCAACAATTTTAACATTATTTTCAATCTTTGAAAATAATTCTAATTTACTAACAATTAATCCCATAATTCCAGCAGGAATACACCCAAGAACTACCATCCAACAATAATTGTAATCATCTTTGTATTTTTTATCTTTAGTTGTTAAATATTTAAAGAAACTTTGAATTAAAGAAACAATATCATTCCAAAATAATATTACAATAGCAATAAGTGATCCTAAGTTAGTAAGTATCGCAATAGTATCAAAATCAACATTTACATCCATAATCGTTTTTAGAATCATTAAATGCCCACTAGATGAAACTGGTATTGTTTCAGTTAATCCTTGTATAATAGCTAAAATAATATATTTTAATAATTCCATTTTTAATCACCTTTAACATTATATAATATTTCTTTTATTTTTAAAATATAATTTAATATGTTTAAAAAAATAATTATGTTTATTTGTGGAATAATAATAACATCATATTCATTAATGTTTATAATAATTTATTTAAATCTTTTAAAGATGGGATATAGTATTATAGAATATTTAAAATATATATTTACTCATCTTGAATGTTTAATGATTTTTGTTGGTATATTATTAATAATATTATCTTTAAAGAAAAAAGAATATTTTAAAATAAAATGGTAACACTATTATTAGGAGGAAAAAATGAAAAAAATATTATCTATATCATTAATAGTGCTTTCTTTATTTGGATGTAGTCTTATGGATACACCATCATCTAAAGTAGAGTCATATTTAAATAATTATGTATCTTTAAAAGATGAGGTATTATCGGATTTAGATACTACAATTGAAAATGAAAAATTATCTGAAAATAATAAAAGTATATATAAGCAAGTTCTAAAAAGACAATATCAAGATTTAAAATATGAAATTAAAGATGAAACTATTGATGGTAAAAATGCAAGTGTAGTAGTTAAAATAACGGTATATGATTTATATAAATCAAATGTAAATTCAGAATATTATTTAAATGAACATCAAGATGAATTCTATACTATTGATAATACATTTGATAGTGATTTATATGATAAATATAAATTAGATGAGATGTTAAAGATTAAAGATACTATAGATTATGAAATAACATTTGATTTAGTAAAAGAAGATAATACATGGGTAATTAAAGAACCTAGTAGAGAAGTGTTAGAAAAATTACATGGTTTATATAATTACAATGAATAAGAGTCTCTATTTAAGAGATTTTTATTTTGGAATATAAATTATATTTGATATTTTTTTATATTAAAAAGTAATTATTTTTTCTTGATATAAGATTTTAAATATACTAAACTATAATTAGAGGTATATTATG
>JBJEED010000067.1:0-1714 GCA_051872765.1 Bacilli bacterium
GCTCAGTTGTAAAAGTAATTTCTACTTTGAATAAGTAAATTCCACTTTTACGATAAAAATTACTATATTTGATATAAATATAGTGATTTTTTTTAAATTTTGGTGTAAAATATTGCTTGTAAGTTAATTATTTACTATTTTATTGCATAACGAAAAGGGATCGAGCTCGTAAAATTTTTTTTGAATTTGTAAGTTCCACCCCTAGGATGTAATTATGGTAATTGATGATGCTTATCATATGACCTTGCCGGTCAGGCCTTCTTTCTTTTGCGAAAAAGAAAGAAGAAAAGAAACCGGGAAATGTTGATTACTTAATCTTTCTTTAATAAATTTTTAGAAAGATTAATATTGTTGGATTCAATTTCAACTATTCCAAATTTTATGGCAATATCTTTGCCATACATAATACTAAATAATTGTAGTGGTGAACAGTTATTTAGTTTTTTTCTTTTATATGAATTAATGTTTGACATCATTAAATTAATATCTTCTTGTGTTAAATTATCAAAAGATGTACCTTTTGGTAATATTCTTCTTATCATTTCATGATTCACTTCACAAGAACCTTTTTGATCAGGTCTTCCTGGTTCACAATAAAATATTTGTGTACGCTTTTCACCTGTCTTATCACTAAATTCAATTTCCAATGGATTAGAAAATTCTGGGCCATTATCAGTTAATAATAATGGAAATAATTTTTTTAACAAATCAATATTAAGTGTTTTTTCTATCGAATTAAAAATTTCAATTACTGATTGTGCATCATTATGGTCTCTTAGAAATGCTAACATAAAAGAACAATTAACAAAATGTAAAGTTAGTAAAACCTTGCCTCCTTTAATTCCTTCTACAGTGTCCATTTCAACTATATTAATATCAGGATTTAAATTAATAAAGTCAAGATAATCATTATATTTTCTACCATTTAAACAAGTTTTATCTATTTTATAACTAGTTTTATTTTTAGGAATATTTCTATATCGAACTTTTCTAGTTAAATCTATGTTTCTTACTTCTAATACTCCCAAATCAATTAAATTATAGATTTCTTTTTCTGAGCACATGATTTTATTTTTATTATTAATAACTGCATGGTGTATTGATTGTTTTTTTTCTTTTATAAGTGGTACCAAAATATTATTTAAGTTTTCAATTTCTTTTTTAGAATAAGTAATACCAGTTCTTGCTTCAACTAGGTTGTCTTTATATTCGTTAAATGCATAACCAGAATCATATAAGTGTTTACTTAATGTACAAGAACTTCTTTTAACACACCCATTACAGACATAAGGTGGTTTAGATAATTTTTGACAAACTTCTTTTTTATAATATTCACATAATTTAGGATTACATTTTGTACCTTTTATTTTATAGGGACAATTATGTCTATTAACACAATCTAAAAACGGTCTTCCAATGGCACCAGAATCTTTGTATATGATGTGATTTCTAATTTCTTTTGAAACAGTAGTACAATCCTTTCCAATAATTTTTCCAATTTGTTTAAAAGATAAATTATTTTTTAAACCTCGTTCAATTTCTAATCTTTCATCAAATGATAAATGTTTATTCTTCATAATATACAAACTCCTTTTCTAAATAAGAATAAGCATCATCAATTTGTATATTATAAACTATTGAAGAGTTAAATTCCACTTTTTTATTTGTAGAAATAAGTTCCATATTTATATAAAGGCGGATGGAATTTACTTTT
>JBJEED010000068.1:0-1698 GCA_051872765.1 Bacilli bacterium
TCAGCAAAAAAGAGTAAATTTTAAAATTCTCTTCAGTTGTTTCCATTTTTTGGTAAATGTATATTTTTCCACTTTTAGATTAATTTTGAATACGGTTTTCCACAGCTTCAAAATCTCTTTTTTAAACCATGACTTATCCACAGTATGGGTTTACATAACCAAAAAGTTATCCACATTTTAATTTTTCTATTGATTTTTTCTTTTGTATATTATATAATCTAAACATCAAATCTTAACTGTATTCTTTTATGTTCAGTTAGATTGATGTTGGTGGAGGTAAGCTTTTGCTTAATTTCTTGGCTTATCTCTTCTATTTTTAACTTTAGTTCTTTTATTTCTTTTGTTCCTTTTTCTAGTAGTTGCCTTAACAGGTGTGCTATTTGAATTAATATATAATGTACCTTTATAGCTATTGCATTTTTGCTATATAAATGTCCTATATCAAATGTTCCATTTTTTTGAATATTAAATCCTTCGTTTTCTATTTTCCATCTTTTTCTTCCTAGAGAAATGCTTTCTTTGATGTTTTTATTCGTAATGGGTAAATCTGTCATATACATAAACTCGGTACTTTTATCTTTTTTCTTTTCTATATATTTTATGATGTTTACTTTGTAATCCTGATAATCAATTCCTGTTACAAATTCATAATTTTCTTTATTACATTCATTATCATTTTCTACAATTTTTAAATATTCTTTATAAAGTGTTGGTATTGCTCCTTCTTTAAACCTAATTATGTATTTCCAGTCATATTTTTTACATATTTCTAATACTGTTTGACAGGCATATAATGCATCTCCTGATATTACTATTTTTAACTTTGGAAATGCTTTTTTTATTTTTTCTGCTAGTCTTTTAAACGCCTTTAATTCACAGTCTTGTTTATAGTTTTCGATACTTAAGTTTTTCATTACTTTTCCTTTTAATTTATATTTTCTTTCTAGTACTTTTTTAAAACTTTTTATGGTGTGTATATTTACATTTTCTACAAATTCGCTTCCTATACTAAAAACCATATTCCCTACTACCAATTTAGCTTCTAATACATATGTACTATATTCTTGATATTTTTGACCCTTTTTATCTGTCTTGTTTTTTACTAAACAATTTTTATTATATTTCTTTCTACTTGTTGCTAAACCTGTTCCATCCACTATTATATGATAATATCTATTTCTTATCCTATATCTATTTACCATCTTACTTCTTATTATTTTTGTAATCATATATTTTCTTATTTCTTCTAGCTCTTCTATATTTATATTTTGAAACACATCGTTTATTGTATCACAATGTGGTATTTCTTCTAATTTTACTTTACATATTTTGGCTATATTATTTATAGCTTTTTCTGTATTTAAGTCTCTTGTCATTCCATTCATGCTTTTCATTTCACACATTAATCCCATTAATCTTACCATAAATATTACTTTCATTTGATACGTAATATATGATTGATTTCTTGTATCTGTAAGTCCTTCAAATTTATTTATTAAATCTGGAAAATACTGTTTCATTATTGTTACTAATTCATTTAATAAATTTATTTCTTCCTTTTTTTCTCTTTTTTCTTTTCTATTCATAAAACATCATCCTTTGCGACAAAATTTTTATTTTATTTTATCACATTAATGATGTTTTTGCTCTACTTTTCTTTATTTTTTATTGCGAAAAATTTTTACTCTTTTTTGCTGA
>JBJEED010000069.1:0-8179 GCA_051872765.1 Bacilli bacterium
TGTAGTTGGAAGAGTTAGAGTATATGAAGCACTTGTTAAAGGTAAACCAATTCCTGGTGCTGGTGTTCCAGAATCATTTAGAGTATTAATTAAGGAGTTCCAAGCTTTAGGATTAGATATTCAAATTATTAATAAAGATGGAAGTTTAAAAGATATTAAAGATCTTGAAAAAGAAGAAGATGGTGATGATTCACCAGTTTCAATTGAAGAAATTGGAAAACAAGAAGAGGTTGTAGATGAATCAGATTATGAAGATGTACAACCAGAAGATGATGAAGACGATTTGGATGATTATGATCCAGATGAAGATGATTTAGATTATGAAGAAGAGTATGAATTACAAGAATCATTTGAAGATTATTATGAAAGGGGTGAAGAATAATGAATGAAGTTAATGAATTTGATGGAATTCGTATTGGTATCGCATCACCTGATAAGATTAGAGAATGGTCTTATGGTGAAGTAAAAAAACCAGAAACTATTAATTATAGGACATTAAACCCTGAGAGAGATGGACTATTTTGTGAAAAAATATTTGGTCCAACTAAAGACTTTGAATGTACTTGTAAAAAATATAAAAGACTTAGATATAAAAATGTAATTTGTGATAGATGTGGCGTTGAAGTAACTCGTGCTAAGGTTAGAAGAGAAAGAATGGGACATATTGAACTTGCTAGTCCTGTAAGTCACATATGGTATGCTAAAGGTGTACCTCCAAAAATGGGTCTTGTTCTTGATATTTCACCTCGTGAACTTGAAGAAGTATTATATTTTGTAAGTTATATAGTATTAGATCCTGGAACTGCTCCATTAAATAAAAAGCAAACATTATCTGATAAAGAGTATAGAGCTTATTATGAAAAATATGGTGATGAATTTAGAGTTGGCATGGGAGCAGAAGCAATTAAAGAATTATTAACTGAAGTTGATCTTGATAAAGAAATATCTGAACTTAAAAAAGATGTTGAAAAAGCTCAAGGTCAAAAGAAATTAAGATTAATTAAAAGACTTGATTGCTTAAATTCATTTAAAGAAAGTGGCAATAGACCAGAATGGATGATTTTAGATGTTCTTCCTGTATTACCACCAGATTTAAGACCAATGATTCAATTACCTGGTGGAAGATTTGCTACTTCTGATTTAAATGATTTGTATAGAAGAATTATTAATAGAAATAATCGTCTTAAAAAACTATTAGAATTAGAGGCTCCTACAATAATTGTTCAAAATGAAAAGCGTATGCTTCAAGAAGCAGTAGATGCTTTAATTGACAATGGTAGAAGAGGAAGAAGTGTTCAAGGAGTAGGAAATAGACCTTTAAAATCATTATCTTCAATGTTAAAAGGTAAACAAGGTAGATTTAGACAAAACTTACTAGGTAAGAGAGTTGATTACTCTGGTCGTAGTGTTATTGTTGTTGGACCTAATTTGAAGATGTATCAATGTGGTGTACCAAAAGATATGGCTTTAGAATTATTTAAACCATATGTAATGCAACAATTAGTTGAAAGAGGTATAGCGCATAATATTAAAGCTGCTAAGAAAATAATAGATGTTCAAGATGAAAGAGTATGGGATGTTGTTGAAGATGTTATTCGTGAACATCCAGTATTACTAAATCGTGCTCCTACTTTACATAGACTTTCTATTCAAGCATTTGAACCAGTATTAGTTGGTGGAAAAGCTTTAAGATTACACCCATTAGTTTGTGGTGGATTTAATGCAGATTTTGATGGCGATCAAATGGCTATTCATATTCCAATTAGTGAAGAGGCTCAAGCTGAGGCAAGACTATTAATGTTAGGTGCTAATAATATCCTTGATCCAAAAGATGGAAAACCAATTGTTACTCCATCTCAAGATATGGTATTAGGTAACTATTATTTAACACTTGAACTTCCTGGTGAACCAAATGAAGGTAAAGCATATAAAGATTCTAATGCTGTATTAATGGCATATGAGAGAAGAGATATAACTCTACATACAAGAATATGTGTTCCAACTAAAGAATTAAAACATAAGATTTGGACAGATGAACAAAAAGATAAATATTTAGTTACAACAGCAGGAAAAATAATATTTAATGAAATATTCCCAGATACATATCCTTATATTAATGAGGGAAGTAAAGAGAATATTGAATATATGACTCCTGATAAATTCTTTATTGAAAGAGGAAAAAATTTACCTGAAGAAGTTGCTAAAATGCCAGTTGTTGGTGCTTTAGTAAAGAAAGATTTAGGTAAGATAATTGCTCAAATATTTAAAAGATATAAGACTACTGAAACTTCTATATTCTTAGATAATTTAAAAGATTTAGGATTTAAGTATAGTACTAAATCAGGTATTACAATTTCACTATCTGATATTCCTGTTAATAGTGAAAAAGAAGTTATTATTAAAGAAACAAATGAAACTATAGAGAAGATTAATAAACAATTTAAACGTGGTCTTATTACTGATGAAGAAAGACATAATAAAGTAATTAAGTTATGGACAGATGCAACAACAAATGTTCAAAGTAAACTTGGTGAAATATTAAAAGCTGATGTAGAAAATCCATTATCAATGATAATTAATTCTGGTGCCAGAGGTTCTGCTAACCAATTAGGACAACTTGCTGGTATGCGTGGTATTATGGCTAAACCGGATGGTGGTCAAGTAGAAATACCAATATTGGCATCATTCCGTGAAGGACTTGATGTTCAAGAATTCTTCTTATCTACTCATGGTTCTAGAAAAGGTACAGCTGATACAGCATTAAAAACTGCAGATGCTGGTTACTTAACAAGACGTTTAGTAGATGTAGTACAAGATATCATTGTTCGTGAAGAAGATTGTGGAACTATTCAAGGTATTGAAGTAGAAGCATTTACTGATGAGAAGAGTGGAAATATTATTGAATCATTCAGAGATAGAATAGTAGGACGTTACTCTAATCAAAAATTATTACATCCTGAAACAAAAGAAGTTCTTATTGATAAGGGTGCATTAATTACAGAAAGAGTAGCAGATAAAATTGTTGATGCTGGTATAACTAAGATGGAAATTAGAAGTGTACTTACTTGTAAAAGTACAAATGGTATATGTCAAAAATGTTATGGTATTAACTTAGCTACTGGTAACTTAGTAGAAGTTGGTGAAGCAACTGGTATTATGGCTGCTCAATCAATAGGTGAGCCAGGTACTCAGTTAACAATGCGTACATTCCATACTGGTGGTGTTGCTAGTGCTGCGGATATTACTCAAGGTCTTCCTAGAGTTGAAGAATTATTTGAAGCAAGAATACCAAAAGCAAAAGCAACAATTGCAGAAATCAATGGTAAAATTACTAAAATTACTGATGAGAAAAATAGATTTAAAATATATATTACAAATGATGTTGAAACTCGTGAACATGCAACTCAATATAATGCTAAATTAAAAGTAGAAAAAGGTGACATTGTACAAGCAGGAGAAGCATTAACTGAAGGAAGTATATCTCCAAAAGAATTACTAGCTGTAACAGATCCAACTACAGTTCAAGCATATATATTAAAAGAAATTCAAAAAGTTTATAAGAGTCAAGGTGTTGATGTTTCAGACAAACATATTGAAACTGTAGTAAGAAGAATGATTACTAAGATTAAAGTTATTGATCCAGGAGATACTAATTTATTTGAAGGAGCAAGTGTTCCATTGAGAGAATTTGCAGATATCAATAAACCAGTAATATTAGCAGGTGGAGTTCCAGCTACTGGTAAACCTGTTATGTTAGGTATTACTAAAGCATCATTAGAAACTGATTCATTCTTATCAGCTGCATCATTCCAAGAAACTACAAGAATCTTAACTGATGCTGCTACAAGAGGAAAAGTTGATATGCTAAACGGATTAAAAGAAAATGTTATTCTTGGTAAATTAATTCCAGCAGGAACTGGAGCAAAACAATATAATAATATAGAAGTTATATTGAAAAAACAATTACTTGATGATGATGCTGCTGAAATATTAGAAGAAAACTTTTTAAGCGATGATGAAAATGATGAAGTTGTTGCACCAGCTTTAGAAGTAGAAAGTGAAGTAGAAGAAAGTACTCAAGAATAGTACTTTCTTTTTTATTATGAATAAATTAGTTATGAAGATAACATAAATATGTATAGAAGAAGATGTTATATAAAATCAGCAATAAATAAAAATGAAAATATGAAATAATAAGAATAAAATTATTATACATAAACTAGATAATAGATGTTAATAAGATATAAACAGTGAAATAATATCTATATGAGTTATTCGATTTTTGAATTTATTTTATAAAAATATTATATACTTAAAAAAATAATATATAGTCGATTTCACGATATATATGATATGTAATATTGACTTAAAATTTATATAAATAATACTATTTTTTTCAGAAAAATATGATATAATGATATAGAGTATAGTGGAGTTGATAAATGTGAAAGATATAATTTTAAGCATAGGTTGGAGTATTAGTTCTATATTTATTATTTCAGCCATATTATATTTGTTTTTTAATAAAAGAAAAAATAGCAATTATAATAATAATATTTATAACTGGATGATTATTTCAGTTGTGGTAGTAATTATATTTGAAATATTGTCAGTTTGCACAATTTCAATTAAGGATAAAATACCACTTTTAAATGAAATTGTTTGTCGAGCATATTTATATTCTATTATTTTATGCTCTTTTACATCTGTTGAACATATGACTCAATATGGTATGAATTCTTTAATAAAAGTGATAAGAGTCATAGAAATAATTTTCGCCGTGATAGGACTTGTTGCTTGCATATTTATTCCTATTGATTATACGACTTCAGTACCATATGCCGTTTGTGGACAATTAACAATATGTATTCTTTTTTATACAATACTTGCTAGTTTATTAGCTATATTACTAATGGCACTAAAAATAGTTGAATTAAAAGGTACATCGTTAACACCTTATATTATTACTTCTGCATTGTTAATAATATTAACTATATATCAAATATTAACAAAAGATTTTATGAATATTTTTTCAATGTTTTTTACTTTTATAGTAGCATATTTATTTTACAATACAGAAAGCCAAGATTCTGCATTACTTGAAAATTATGAGCAAATTAAAGTAGAGTCAGATGCTAAAAATAAGGAAAGAGATGAATTTATAGCTAATCTTTCAAGGGAAATAAGAACGCCAATGAGCAATATAGTTGGTTTTTCAAATTTGATAATGTTAGATCAAGACAATATGCAATTAGATATAGTAAAAAAAGATGGAATTGAAATACATAAAGAAGCAATAAATCTTTTAAGCATTATTAATAATATTCTTGACTTATCTAGGTTTGAAGCAGGCAAAGAAAAGAAAGAAGAAAGAGAATATTCTCTTGAAACATTAATATTAGATATAAATAACGATTTAATAAATACTTATAAAGATGTAAAAATATCATATAAATTTATGAAAGATTTTCCTAATGACTTATATGGAGATAATTTAAAAATTGAAAAGTTAGTACAACTAATATGTGAATATGTAACCAAAGATAGAATTGGAAGAAGTTTATTATTAGAATTTGCATATAAAATTATAGATAATCAAACTATACAGGAGGTAATAACATTTAATCTTGCAAATGTAAGCGTTGAGGGAACATTAAGACAAAATAAATTAGATTTGGAAAAGCAAATTATTGATGCTTATAATGGAGTATTAAGTTCACAAATTAAATATATTCAAGATACGGATAATAATATTGTATGTTCATTATCATTTACTCAAAAGGTATTAAGTGAAAGAAAACTTGAAAATATAATTGAAAAAATAAAGACAGCATCAATTAAAAATGAAAATAAAGAAGTTTCTAATTATTCTGATAAAACTATTTTAATAGTTGATGATAGTCAAATGAATATAAATATAGCTAAAAGATTATTTGTTAAATATGGTTTTACTATAGAGGAAGCAATATCAGGAAATGATTGTATTAAAATGGTTCAAGAAAAGAAATATGACATTATTTTCTTAGATGATATGATGCCTGGACTTAGTGGAGTTCAAACATTAGGTGAACTTAAAAATATGGGGATTGATTTACCTCCAGTAATTGCACTAACAGCAAATTCATATGATGGACTTAAAGATGAATATGTAAAAAATGGATTTACAGATTATTTGGCAAAGCCAATTGAACCCAATAAATTAGATAAATTGATTAATAGTTTATTTGATGGTAAAGGCGGTGAAAAATAATGTTAGTTAGTTTTATTTGTAGTTTATCAGGATTAATTTTTATAATTACTTTATATGCAATATATAAAAGTAAATTAAAATTTAATAATGCTAAGAGTAAAATATATAAATATATGTTAGTGGTTTTATTTGTTTTAGGTTTGGTAATAATTATTTCAGAATTAATGTGTCAAAATGGAACTAATATAAAAATAGCAGATGCACTAATGAGGGCTCACTGGTATGGAGTTATTGTTTTATCAATAATGTTTTATTTCTATATAATTGCATTTATTTCGAATTTAGAATGTAAAAGAGTAGTAGATGTAGTTTTAACAAGTAAATTCACTAAAATATCTACGCTAATATTAGGTATTTTATTAATAATTTCATTTTTTATCCCATGTACTTTAAGAATGGATGGTAAATACAATTATATTCCAGGACCTCTTGGTATGTACATCCAAGTTGTAATGATATTTATAGTTATTATGATATTTGTATATTATGTTAAATTTAATAAAAGTGGTGAAAAAAAACTAGATAGAACAGTTGTATTTGGTTTAACTTTAATATTTTCTATATTTTTATTCTTTCAATTTGTGGTAAGAGAAGTATCATTTTATGGTATTGCATTTATTTCTGTTATGTATTTCTTGTATGCAACTAGTGAAAACCCTGATTTGGAAATGATTAGTACCTTAAAAAAGATAAATGAAGAAATAATTGCATCAAGTAATGCAAAAACAGATATCATATTAAATATGTCACATGATATTAGATCTCCAATGAATGCAATAGTTAATTATAGTGCTGAACTTGCAGAAATAAAAGATTTAGACAAAGAATCAATAAAACTTAATATTGACAATATATTAGTTGCTGGTAAGAATTTGCTTAATATATTAGATGATATATTAGAAATGTCTGGAAAGAATCAACATGTAGGAGTTGATATCTATAATATGAATGAATTGGTAGCTGATTTAAGAAATATTACTGAAAGTAGAATAGGAAATAAACCAATAAAATTAGAGTTAAATGTAGATACCTCATTACCTCAATTATTAATTGGAAATGCTGCAAAAATGTATAGAATTTTAATGAATATTTTATCAAATTCAGCTAAATATACCGATGTAGGTAAAATTTCACTTGATGTAACAGGAACAAAAATTGATAATGATAATATTATGTTACATATTAAGGTTAGTGATACTGGATTTGGTATTAAAGATGAGGATAAACCTAAAGTTTTTAGTGAGTTTGTAAGACTAAAAGATGCAACTAATCAAAAGATAGAAGGTACTGGTCTAGGTATTGCAAATACTAAAAAGAATGTAGAAGTGCTTGGTGGTAAGATATGGTTTGATAGTACATATGGAGCAGGAACTACATTCTATGTTGATTTACCTCAAAAAATATGTGTTAGCAAAACTTTAGAAGAATATAATAATGAAAAAGAAATTGGTAGTAAAGAGTTAATTGATTGTTCTAATTTAACTGCATTGATAGTTGATGATAATAGAGTAAATACTAATATTACTATGAGATTATTAAAAAGATATGGCTTTAAAGTTGATTGTGCGTACAATGGAAATGAATGTATAAATAAAGTAAAAAATGGTACAAAGTATGATATTATTTTCTTAGATCTTATGATGAATGAATTAAGTGGAGAAAAAGTTTTAAATGTACTTAGATATTTAAATAAACAGTATGATGTACCTCCAATAGTTGCACTTACTGCAAATGTACTAAGTGGTGTTAGAGAAATTTATTTAAAGAAAGGTTTTGATGAATATATAGCAAAACCAATTGATATCAAAGAACTTGATAGAGTAATAAACTTATTTTTTAAAGGACAAAAGAAATAGAAAAATCTATTTCTTTTTCAGAGTGTAGACAAACCCCTAGATTTTTTCTAAGGGTTTTCTTATAAATAATTTT
>JBJEED010000070.1:0-1674 GCA_051872765.1 Bacilli bacterium
GTAAAAAATGAAGCATATGCAGATGATTTGAATCCATCAATAGAATATAGTGAAAGTGTAGATGACATTCAAGTAATAATACCAGATGGTGAAAATAAAAGAGAAATATATAATAGTTTAAATAAACCATATTTAGAAGAAATTACCATTTCTGATTTGAAAAAAATAAATACTTTAAGTATAAATACAGATGAAGATATTAGTTTTTTAAAATATTGTACTAATCTTGAATCTTTATCATTAAAGTGTAGTACTTATGAAGGTATAAAAAATTTTGATAATATTCCTTCATCTAATAAACTTAAAACTATCGCTCTTGCTTGTAGCGGCGCTCCAATATCTAAAAATCATGCGAATTTTTTAATTAATAGTCCTAATATTTCTTATTTATATATTAATAATTCTACAATTATAGAAGATGGAGTATTAGGTAATATGCAAAATCTTAATTCAATAGAATTATTTTCAGATTATGGTAGTGAGAGTTTTGATACTAGTCTTAAAGATCTAGTAAATATTAAAACACTAAAAAACTTAATAATAAATTCATATTCAACATTGCCTCTTAACTTAGCAATATCATTAGATACTAATACATATAACACTTTAAAAAATAATGGAGTTAATATAGATTTTGGTGATAATAGTTATATATATGCTACATATGGAAAAACTCCTGAGCAGTTATTTCTTGAAATAAATAAAGAATTAGATAATATAGTTAAAAGTTTGGATATAGATGAAAACTCAAGTGATATAGAAAAATATAATGAAGTTTTATTATATGTAATTGAGAGATTAACATATGACCCTGAGGTATATAATTTAGTTAAAGAAAATAAAAGTTATAATGATAAACAATTTTATGATATTGGTGCTCTTCAAGGTGCATTAATGAATGATACAGCTATTTGTGGTAATTATACTGCTTTATTAAATGCGTTATGTAAAAGAGTTGGATTGGAGGCTTATTCTGTAGTAGGAAGAGTTAATTCTAATTCTGGATTACATTCTTGGAGTTTGATTAAAATAAATAATGAATATTATTATGTTGATGCTACGGGATTTGATTCTGAAGCAATAATGGTTGCATCACTCATAGATGAAAATGGAAAAATAATAATGCAAATAGATATTGAAGATGAAATACCATATGATCAAGCAATTATGTATACATTTTCAGGAAGTGATGTTGATAGTAAAAGAAATGCAATTAAAGATGGAAGAATAAAAAATTATAGTCAATATTTAATTGATATGAGGGAAGAGGAAAGAATAGAAAATATTATACCAATAGAGTTTGAAGATGGTGTTGCTAAATATATTAAAAATGAAATAACAACATATGATACTCAAATAAATAATAATAGTGAAGTGAATGATGACATTGAAAATCAAGAAGTTATTGATATTACAAATAAAAAATTTAAAATTAATTTATTGGGTAAGATATTTTTAGTAAGTGCGCCAATATTTATATCAATATTATCTATATTTGGATTAATTAAAAAAAATAAAATGAAAAAGACAAAATATATACAAAAAGATTCATCTAGATATGATTTTTATACAGATGGTTTTGATTCTAAAAAATTCTATTAAAGTTTATTCTTTTAAAATTTTTCTGTCAATAATTTAGGAAAATGTCTCAAAATTTTTTAAACATTAACGGGA
>JBJEED010000071.1:0-1656 GCA_051872765.1 Bacilli bacterium
ATTATTATGATATAAATACAATTAGAAAAGATGCTAAACCCAAAGATACAATTGCAAGAATAAAAAAAATATTAAAAGATAATAATTATAAATATAAAGAAAAAGGTTTACGAATAAATTTGAACGGAATATATTCAATTAGGCTAGAATTAAATAATAACTACGGTTCTAATGGTAAAGGTATATCCCTAAGTCTTGCAAAAGCTTCAGCATACGCAGAACTAATGGAAAGATTGCAAAGTAATATGTTAAACAAAAAAAGAACCACTACTGATTCGATCGATAGAAATATTAACTTGTATCTACCTTTATTAAATAATGCTAGTAACGGATATAAGAACGAATTCAAAAATTTAGATGATATTTATTTCAATACAGAAAAAGTTTTAAATATAAAAAGCAATAAACATGAGTATATTCCTATTAACGCTATTAACTGTTTTTGTCATACAAATGGACTTGCTTCTGGTAATTCATTTTCCGAAGCAGTAAGTCAAGCAATATTTGAAATATTAGAAAGACATTGTTATCAAGTGTTGCTTAACTCAAATCGTAAAGTTAAAAATATTGATATTTTAAATTATCCTTTAACAGATAAAAATAAAAAGTTATTAAATAAGTTTGAAAAGTTAGGATATAAATACGTTTTAAAAGATTGTTCATTGGGAAAATACCCTGTAATTGGATTTTTATTGTTTAATAATGATATGTCAAAATATACATTTACTATTGCTGCTGATTATTCAATAGATATTGCTCTTTCAAGATGTATAAGTGAAATGATGCAAGGTTTAACCTTAAAACAATTAAAAAACAAAATGTTAGAAAGAATTCCATTAAATGAATTAGATGAGAAGTACAAAAAAAATTATAAATCTTATAATTGGTTAAAGTGTTTTAATAACAATATTGGTTACTTATCAGAAGGTTTCTTTTGTGAAGAATTTATAAATATAGATAAACTTAATTTTAAAGGATATTTTGTAAATAATAATGAGGTATTAGAAGAATTAAAAAAAGATATAGAATATGACATATACATTAAAGATTATAATGTTCTTGGATTTGATACATATAGAGTTTATATACCATATATTACCGCTGTTGATTGTTATGATTTAGACGATCTTTTGGTTAATAAAAATTATGAAAAACTTACTAAAACATATTTAAATATTACTACTGCATCAAAAAAAGATATAAACTTTTTCCTTGATACATTTTTAAAATTAAGCAAAAATATAAAATATGACGAGCTTATTAAACCTTCAGATGTGTTTCATATAAATGAGATTACTGATTATTTTAAACTGGATTTTACTAGTTTATTGCTTATTTTAGCAATACTATTAAAAAGGTATAATGATATATGTGAATTATTAGAATTTAAAATTAAAAACTTTAATTTATCAAAACAAAAAGAATTTACATATAGAATTATTATTAATACATTAAAAGATAATAAAATTTATGATGTATCAAATAGTAAAATAGAAAATTATATAAAAAACATAAAAAATAATCCAGAAGAATATTTATTATCTTTAACTCCGAAATACGAATTAAATAAATCTTTAATTGCAAATAAAAAAAGTCTAAATTTAGACTGATATAATAAATGTAGACACGACAAAAAAGTCGAACGTCTACATTTTT
>JBJEED010000072.1:0-7930 GCA_051872765.1 Bacilli bacterium
AAGCTACAACAATAGATTTAAGTAGTTTTGATACAAGCAAAGCAACTATTATGAGTTCTATGTTTTATGGTTCACAAGCCACAACCTTAGATTTAAGTAGTTTTGATACAAGTAATGTAACAAATATGAGCTATATGTTTTATGGTTCACAAGCCACAACCTTAGATTTAAGTAGTTTTGATACAAGTAATGTAACAAATATGAGTTCTATGTTTAATAATTCACAAGCTACAACAATAGATTTAAGTAGTTTTAATAAAAATAAAGTAACAGATATGAGTAACATGTTTTATGGTTCAAAAGCTACAACAATAGATTTAAGTGGTTTTGATACAAGTAATGTAACTAATATGAGTTATATGTTTTATGGTTTACAAGCCAAAAACTTAGATTTAAGCAATTTTAATACAAGTAATGTAACAGATATGAGTGGTATGTTTCGTAATTCAGAAGTTACTTCTTTAGATTTAAGCAATTTTAATACAAGCAAAGTAACAAATATGAGTCGTATGTTTGAACGCTCTCAAGCTACAACAATAGATGTAAGTAAATTTAATACAAGCAAAGTAACAAATATGAGCCTTATGTTTCAAAGTTCACAAGCTACAACCTTAGATTTAAGTAGTTTTGATACAAGTAAAGTAACAAATATGAGTGGTATGTTTCAATATTCAAAAGCTACAACAATAGATGTAAGTAAATTTGATACAAGCAATGTAAAAGATATGGGTGGTATGTTTTATTATTCAAAAGCCACAACACTAGATTTAAGTAGTTTTAATACAAGCAAAGTAACAAATATGAGTGGTATGTTTCAATATTCAAAAGCTACAACAGGATATGCGAGAACTCAAGCAGATGCAGATAGATTTAATTCAAGTTCATATAAACCATCAGGACTTACATTTGTAGTTAAATAAAAAAATGAAACTATTACTGAAATAATATTAAAATAAATTAATATATCAATAAGACTAGAAATAGTTCTTATTTATCGTTGTAAACTATAGTATAATTTTTAATAGTAGGTGAAAGCATGAAAAATAAAAGAGAATTTACATTAGTAGAGTTATTAGTAGTCAAATATTACAAAAATATTTAATTAATCAAAAACAATATGCAAATAAACAAAAAATGGCTAATTGAAAGTTAAAATATTTATAATAAATAAAAAGGAGTGTTGATATGGAAATAAAGAGAGAGATTGATTTTATTTTTGATGACATTATAGAATGTATGAATTGTGTTGATAAAAGTGATGTTTATAATAAAAATGATAAAGAAAATTTAATCAAAATTAAAAATAAAATTGAGTATTGGTATAAGAGTTATTTGAAAAATAGCACTCTTAAAGAAATAATGCCTAATGATATAGAATATATTGATTTAGAATTAACTGATTTTTTTGACAAGTATATTAAAATTGAATCAGTTAAAGAAAATTATTCTGAAAGAATATTATATAATTTTAGTCATTTGATGAAAGAATGGAAAAATGAAATGTTAGGAGGAATGAAATAATGTCTGATAAATATAAGAATAATGAAGGGGTATATATAGATGTTCATACAGATAAAGGTGGGAAAGATCATGTAAGTTTTTATGATAAAGATCCATCAGACTCTAGTCATAATTCAATTCATATAAATTGGGATAATAAAACAGGAAAAGGAAGTATAGTAGATACTACAAAAGGAAATAAAGAAACTACAAATATTGGTTGTTTTTTAACAACAGCTTGCATGAAATATTTTCAGGAATATTTTGATGATAATTGTTATGAGTTAACTATTTTAAGATGGTTTAGAGATAGTTTTGTTTCAAAAGAAGATATAGAACATTATTATGAAATTGCACCAATAATTGTTGAAACTATAAATAAGGAAAAAAATGCAAATATTATTTATGGTTATATTTATGAAAATGTAATTGATTATTGTGTTAAACAAATTGAGCAAGGAAATTATGATAAGACATATAGTAGATATAAAAATAGCATCTTAACTTTAGAAGAACAATTTGTTAAACCTGCACTAGTAAAAAAATTTGTAAAAACTTTAAAATTAAGAATAAATAATTAAAGTATATTAACTAATTCTTAAGAATATAAATGAACAATTAAATGTTATAAAAAGATTGACAATTGCAATAAAAAGAAACAGTTATATATTCTTCAATGTCAAAATTTAAATTTGTGATAAAGTAATATGAATATAAGATTGGAAATATCCAATCTTATAATTTGAATAAATGTAATTGTTTATAAAGATAAAATATATTACAATGTATATAGTAAAGATAGGTGATAATATGGAAGGTAATAATATTGAAAATAAAAAGAGATTTACATTAGTAGGGTTATTAGTAGTAATCGCAATACTTGCAATATTAGTTATTATTGCAATGCCAAGTGTCTTAAAACTGTTTAATAATCCCAAAAAAGATACATTTTTAACAGAAGTAAAAACAATATTTGATGAAACAAAAAAGAAGTATATAAGTGAGTCAAAGAAAGGTAATACTATAACTACAATAAGTTCAAAAGATGCCTCTAAATTAGATATTAATGGAAGTGATTTAGATTATTGTGTAATATTGGGTGAAGAAGGAAAAGTAGAAAAAATAGCAGTAGGAAATAAATCATTTTATGTAATATTAAATAATGTAGTAGATATTAATTCATTAAAAAAAGAAGATATTAAAGATGGACAATTACAAGATATGGAATGTAATCCAGGAGCATTTAAAGTAAAATTAAATTGTGAATTTGATGGAAAATTAAAACAAGGCGCTAAATATGTAAATGGACAATATACTTATAGATATAAGCAAGAAGGTGTATATTCTGCCGATGAACTTAAATGGGAAAATATAAGTGCTGATGGGTGGGGAGTACAGTTAACAGATAGAGAAAGTACAGAGCCAGTAACAAGTGAATTATGCTCAAGTATAAATGGAAAACCTATTGTAAGCATGTCAACTATGTTTTTTTGGTCCGAAGCCGCAATATTAGATTTAAGTAACTTTGATACAAGCAGTGTAACTAATATGAGTTGGATGTTTACTAGCTCACAAGCTACAGAGATAAAAGGACTAGAAAAATTTGATACAACTAATGTAACTAATATGAGTTATATGTTTGAAGGTTTAAAAGATACAACCTTAGATTTAAACAGCTTTAATACTAGCAAAGTAACTAATATGAGTAATATGTTTGATGGTTCCCGAGCCACAACCTTAGATTTAAGTAGTTTTGATACAAGCAAAGTAACTAATATGAAGTCTATGTTTTATAAATCACAAGCTACAACAATAAAAGGCTTAGAAAACTTTAATACAACTAAAGTAACTAACATGATGTATATGTTTGGGGGTTCAAAAGCCAAATCCTTAGACTTAAGTAGTTTTAATACAAGCCATGTAATTCTTATGAGTAGTATGTTTGAAGATTCTCAAGCCACAAGTTTAGACTTAAGCAGTTTTGATACAAGCAATGTAACAGATATGAGTTATATGTTTGGTAATTCAAAAGCCACAACAGGCTATGCAAAAACTCAAGCAGATGCAGATAAACTTAATTTAAGTTCGGGTAAACCAAGTGTACTTACGTTTGTTGTTAAAGAAGAATAAGATTGGAAATATCCAATCTTTTTTGGTATAAATAATTAGTTTAAGTATTCTTTTGTAAATTATATTTTATATATGATATAATTCTTTATATAGAAAAGAGGTGTTATTATGAGCAAAATTATTTATCCTAAATTATTAAAAGAAAATGATATTATTGGAATAACTGCGACTTCTTCAGGTGTTAGTGAAGAGCATGATCTTTTAAGGCTTGAAAATGCATATAAAAATTTAAATAAATTATCTTATAGAGTGATTGAGACAAATAATGTAAGAACTCAAAAAAAACTTGTTAGTTCTAGTGGTTTTAAAAGAGCAGAAGAATTCATGAGTCTTTGGGAAAATAAAGATATTTCTTTAATTGCACAAGTAAGAGGTGGAGAATTTTTAATGGAAATGATACCTTTTATAGATGAAAATGTAATTAAAAATAATTCACCTAAATGGATTAGTGGATACTCTGATTCTAGTTTATTAAATTATTATTTAACAACAAATTATAATATTGCATCTTTAACTACAACTAACATATTAAATTTTGGTATGAATGATATACATTTATCTGTTATGAATAGTATTGAGTGTATTAAAAATAAAAAATTTGTTGAGGAAAGTTATAATTTATATCAGTTTAGTCATTCAGCAAAAGAAGAAAATCCATATATTGGATATAACTTAACACACAAAGTAGAATATAAACATTTATATAATAAAAATAAAGATAAAATTAGTGGAAGAATTTTAGGCGGATGTATAGATGTAATCACAATATTACTTGGAACTAAATATGATAATACCGCATCTTTCATAGAGCAATTTGATGAGGGAATTTTATGGTGTATAGAAAATTGTGAATTATCAGTTGCTGAGCTATATAGAAGATTATGGCAAATGAAAGAATCAGGTTGGTTTAAAAATGCTAAAGGATTTATTATTGGTAGATCTAGAAGTACTGAAGATTATGGTGATTTTACATATGAAGATACATTACATAAAATATTTGATGATATGGATGTACCTGTTATATATGATATAGACTTTGGACATTTAGCACCTAGAATGTCTATAATAAATGGTGCTTTTGCTACTTTTGAGTATGAAAATCATAAAGGTAAATTAACTCAAGAAATGAAGTAATTTAAAAAAAGTGATATAATAAAAGTAGAAAGGTAATTTTATGGAATCAAATAAAGAAGAGTTAATAAAATTAGAAAAACAAAAAGTTAAAGAAATACTTGATTTTGTAAGAATTAACCAGTTAAGTAAAGGTACTAAAGATTATGAATACTTTAAAAAATTGATTAGTGACCTTTTTATAATTGATATTTCTTTATATAAAAAAAATCAAGATAGTGTTAAATTAATTTTTATTAATGATCCTGATGTAACTATGTTAGGTAATTTTAAAGATGAAAGTAATTATGATGTTTTTTTAGATAAAATAGTGAATGATGGATCTTATGAAGTAAAATTAAATGAATCAAATGAATGCTTTTCAAAATTAGATTCAAGTGATGTTAATTTAAGAGTTTATGCATGTAGTGAATTAATTAGAATACTTTTTCATGAGATAAGACATTATAGACAAATGCAGATAGTTTATAGTAGTGAAAGTAGTGATAAGGCTCTTAAATACGCTAAGGAGTATATACTAATAAATTCAATTAATATTAGAGATAGGTATAGAAAAAATCATGATAAATATTTAAGTGAAAATGATTCAGAATTGTTTTCAAAAAATAAGATATCTCGATATATCCCAGGAATAAAAAAAGATAATTTAGATCATATTGCATCTTACTTATTTGAAACAATAGAAATAGAAGATAAATATTTTGCAAAGATGAAAGAAGTACCTAGAGAAGATTATGTAAATTATTTTGTAGATGCTTTATTAAATAGGCAAAAAGGTAATTTATATTATCTAAAAAGATACCCAATTTTACAAAAAGAATATAATATGGATGGAAGTAAAAAGAGTTTAACTGAGCTAGTTAATAATTATTATAATGAGTTATTAGAATGTAATGATAAAATTAAAACTATAAATATAAAAAGAATGTATTTTGATATTATTTATAGAAGATTAATACCACTTAGGAAAGAGCAAGAAATATCTTTAGAAGAAATAGAATTATTATCAAAAGATGAAAGATTTATAACTTTACTTAGTGAAATGAAACAAGAATTTTTAAGAATTAAAAAGATTAATTTAGCATTACTTGACAAAATATATATTAAAAAATGTAAATGTGATTCTAACTTAAATTATATAAATCGTAATAATAAGACGGTTAAGTATTATATAAAAGATACTGCGTTTATATACAAAGTTTCTGAATTTATAAAATTATTTAATTTAGATTTTATAAGAAATAATGGTAATTTAAGTGATGAAGAAAAATCTTTATCAGAACAATTTCTATATAATTATTTTTTTACTAGATTACCTAAAAGTGGATATTTTATATTAAAAGATAAAACTAAAATAAATATTTTAGATTTTTATGAAAAATATATTATTCCAAATATTAATAAACTATGTTATTTAGATTTAAATGGTTATATAGAATTTTTAAAAGAAATAGTTATTAGTGAGTGTGAGTGTGAAAATATTATAAATAAAGAGATTACTAATAAATTTTATCAAAGAAAGATAAATGTAATTGATAATTTCAAAGCAAAATTGATAAGTAATAAAGAAAAGGAGAAATAGTATGAAAAAACCAATTGTATTAACTATATTAGATGGTTGTGGTATAAGAGAAGAAAGTGATGGTAATGCATTTAAGAATGCAAAAAAAGAAACATTTGATTATTTATGGAATAAATATCCTCATTCATTATTAGAGGCATCTGGTAGTTATGTAGGGCTTCCAGATGGTCAAATGGGTAATAGTGAAGTAGGACATACAAATATTGGCGCTGGTAGGGTTGTGTATCAACCTCTTGAACTTATAAATCAAGCTATTAAGAATGAAAGTTTTTATCAAAATAAAGAAATATTGAAAGTTATTAATCATGTAAAAGAAAATTCATCTTCACTACATATAATGGGACTTTTAAGTGATGGTGGAGTTCATTCACATATTAATCATTTAATTGCATTAATAGATTTATGTAAAAGGCATAATGTTGATGTATATTATCATTTATTTTTAGATGGAAGAGATGTTTTTCCTAAAAGTGCGCTTAGTTATATAAAACAAATAGAAGAGTTAAATTATGGTAAAATTGCTACTATATCAGGAAGATATTATGCAATGGATAGAGATAATAATTTTGATAGATTAAAATTAGCATATGATGCGATTGTATATGGGGATGCTCCTCGTTTTAATAGTTGTAAAGAGTTGATTAATGAATCTTACTCAAAAGATATTACAGATGAATTTGTTGTACCAGCGATTGTATATAACAAACCTATAAATGATAATGATGGTATAATTACATTTAATTTTAGAAAAGATAGACTAAGAGAATTGTTTACATGTCTAACTAATCCAAAAGAGTATATGGATATGGCATTAGAAAAAGAAATGCATATAAAAGTATTTAATAATTTAAAATGTTTAACTATGATGAGTGTAGTAGAAAGTGTTAAATGTCCTTATGCTTTTGATGATATTAGTCTTGAAAATATACTTGGAGAATATTTAGAAAAAAATAATAAAAATCAACTTAGAATTGCTGAGACTGAAAAATATGCTCATGTAACATTTTTCTTTGATGGTGGTAAAGAAAAAGACTATAAAGGAATGAATAAAATATTAATTCCTTCTCCTAAAGTTGCAACTTATGATTTAAAACCTGAAATGAGTGCAATAGAAGTTACAGATACATTAATAAGTGAACTTGATAAAGATATATATGATGTGGTTATTTTAAATTATGCTAATGGTGATATGGTCGGACATACGGGAAATTATGATGCTGCAGTTAAAGCAGTTGAATGTTTAGATAAATGCTTAAAAAGGTTATATGATAAAGTTCTAAATAAAAATGGAATATTAATTATAACTGCTGATCATGGTAATTGTGATATTATGTGGGATGAAAATCATCAAGTAGTAACATCACATACAACTTCTAAAGTACCATTTATAGTTACTAAAGAGGGTATTTCTTTAAATGATGGCGCTTTATGTGACATAGCACCAACTCTACTTAGATTATTACAACTAGAAATACCAAAAGAAATGACTGGAAATAATCTTATAAAATAGTCTTATAAAAGTATTATTATCCATTAGAGTAAAGAGTTAATGGTAAAATCTGCATGTTAAAAGTTATTACAGGTTTG
>JBJEED010000073.1:0-1632 GCA_051872765.1 Bacilli bacterium
AAAGAAAGACAACTATATATAAGTCAAGTAATAAATTATGAAATAGTTTGAAATATTAAATACTATAAAATATAGTAATTGTTCTTTGAAATTGTGAATGTAAATGTACTGAAAAAAACTATCTAAAAAATAGCTCATTTTTCTATTAATTATGATTTAAAAAATTTAATTTATTTTAGATAATTTATATCAAATTTAAGATTATTAGTTTCAAGATGATAAATTATTCTTAGAAGTTTTCTTACGCAATGACCTAATGCACATAGATGCCCTTTACCTTGGCTTCGCTTTAAATGGTAGTAATCGTTAAATATTGGATTATGTCGTATTACAGGTATAATGGCTCGATAAAGCGTGATCCTTAGATATTTAGAACCTTTCTTGGTTATAGCAGTTTTATTAGCTGAAAATTCACCGGATTCACTTATATAAGGGTTCACACCTGCAAATTTAATTATTTTACCTGCATTAGAGTATTTACGTATATCACCAAGTTCGGCTAAAATAGAAGTACCAGAAATAGTTGAAATTCCTGGTATTGATGTGATAGAAGAATCTTGGGTGATAGCGAGTTCTTCTATTTTTTTATCTAATTCATCAATTTGAGAATTGATCAAATCAATACTGGCAATGATAGATTTAATGATAAAAGAAATAGATGTGTTATGAACCCCTACAGAATTAGAGGCCAACTCTTTTAACTCTTCAGCAGTGAAAGAATTACAGTATTTAAAACATTTTCTTAAAGAACGAATATCTGTATGTGCTATTGTATAGGCATCACTATATTCTCGTAAGATATTTAAATAAGTAATAGTATATTCATTATTGAATAAAGTGTTGAATTCAGGAAAAACAATATCTATATGTCTTTGAAGAGTATTTTTCTTGCGATTCATTTCAATAGTTAATTGAGTACGATAACGAGTCAATTCTTTGGCTTGGTTTAATTTATCATCTTGGATAGAAATGATACGATAGTAATCTTTATCCAAGAGCGTTTTGGCAATCAATATTGCATCTTTTTTATCACTTTTAATCGTTTTTAAAGAAGCTTTTCTAAGATTCTTCGTAGTAATAGGATTGATCAAAGCTACTTTATAACCTTCAGATAGTAAATTACTCTCGATAGCAAAGTTATAATGGCCTGTATCTTCCATGCCAATAAGAATCTCATCTTTAGGATATTTGTTAAGTTCAGCATAAAGTTCATTAAATCCTTCTTTATTATTATTGAAGAAAAAAGGATCACATAAAGATTCACCAGTAGATGCATCCATGACAAAAGCTGCATGTTTGTATTTGGCGATATCAATTCCAACAAGTTTCATAATTATAAATTCCTTTCTAAAATGATTGATTTGTGATTGTGAAATATAATCCACTTCAAAGGTATCAAAAAGCCTGGTGTGTTTAGAATTCAAAAGACTCATACAACTAATAATAAATACAATACAAAGAAGTGGTAAGATCCTTTCTAAAAAGTCAAAGCAATAAGGAAAAAAATACAAATTCACATTCACAATTACAAATTTTATCACATCCTGAAGTGATACCAAACTATTCAGGAAGAAAGGAGAATTGGTATGTTGGTTTATTACTCTTTGTATGAGTAACTTCAATATACCAGGA
>JBJEED010000074.1:0-7831 GCA_051872765.1 Bacilli bacterium
AAAAGTATAAAACTTACTGTTATATATACTATTTTTTTCATAATATCACCTATTATTAATTTAACACCAATTCAAATAAAAATCAACAAATTAAATCATTAAATTAAAAAGCACCTAAGTGCTTTTTAATTACCTATTTCATAATTACATTCTTCTTATGAATATTAAACTTATAACCTTATTTTGTATAGATATGATAGTATTTTTTAATACACTATATATGGATCTTCCATATATCCAGTTCCTCTATCTATTAAAACATCTGATTTTATTGATATTACTGGCCTTATAGCATATTCTTGATCAACTTCTGAAGAAGTTATTGCTCCAGTGCTAGAAATACTAAATACTTTAGCACCAACACCATCTTCATAACTATCTGGACTCATAGTCCAATAATTTACATTATTATATAAAAAATATCTATTATTAGATTTATTATAAGCACCACCTGCATATCTAACTTCGTCGACACTTAATAATCCAACTGGAGTAGATATAGCATTAGGATTTGAATTAACACCACCAACAGTTACAGATAAAGAATATTCATCATCAATAGAACTACAACTAAATTGGGGCTTTTGATTTAGATTTATTCTTAATCTAGAACCATATATAGTTGAAACTATACCATATCCACTTGTAGTAATATCTTCTACACTTCTATCTGCACAAAATGTAGCATCTGCTATATAAGCATCTTTAACACTAATTTTATCACTTAAATCCTCTGAATATATTATATTTGTATATGAAGATAAATCTGTATTATATTTATACCAATTTTCAAGTTCTTTTTTTATTTCACTTTCAATTACACTTTTATCTTCATCATAATAATGAGTAAATTCATAATTATCCTTACTAGCACCACCATATGTATATCCTACATAAGCATTATCATCTTTATTATTGTTATATTTACTCATTCCTATATGAGTTTTACTACCTGTACAAAAACCATTATCATCTAACACTCCACTATATACAAGTCTTATTGACCCATCTAAATTAGTATGAAGTATTTTCCAACATATTTTATTTCCTATAGTATTTTCTTCATCATCACTAAATTCTCTTCCAAATAAAACATAATTATTGCTTACTTCTCCCCTATAAAAATAAATTCTTTTATCAGAACTTACATCTTCATAAAACAAACCTCTACCATTTACACTATTAGCAACATTAGAGTAATTAATACTATTTGTAGAAAGTGTTATATTATCTGCTAATATTTTATTAAGCAAAGTACTTTTTCCTTCTTCTTTAACGCCTATATTTATTTCAATTCTATCGTTAATAGCTTCTAAAAATTTATTTTTATCACTATAAGAATTTAATATTGCTAACATAATAAATAAAAAGATTATCAAGAATGAATATACCACTGCAGTAGAAATAAACCCGTTTTTATTCTTCATATTTATCTCTCCTTACTTTAATTTAATTATATAATAAATAAAAATAAAAATCTACATTTGTAGATTATTTATTTTCATTTATTACATTCATGCTTGAATATATATAATTAAAATTATTCTTTAAATTAACAACATTAATATACTCATCATTAACAAATTCAATCTTAAGTGGTAATATCAATAAAACATTTAATAGTAATTTCTCTTCTTCTAATAAATTCATATTTTCATTATAAACTTTAAGTAAATATTTAAAATTTAATTTATATCCTTCTTTTTTATAAAATTTATATAAATCTAATATAGGAGTATCAACTAAAGCCCCATCAAAACTAACTAAATAATCAATATCTGACTTTATAAAATGTTTAAGAGATAAATTATTATGAATAACACAAACTCTTTCATTTTCTTTATTTTCAACTTTTTTAAACCATTTTTTTAATGTACTTTCAGCATAATTTAAATTACTTTGTATAGCAGAATAATTCCTAGCAAATAAATAATGAGAAGGACTCATAAACATTTCATTTTCTATTTTATCTATTAATTCTAAATAATATTTTTTTAAATATTTTATGTTTCCATATAAGTTATTATATATATTTTTATATTTATTTTTACTAACATCTTTATAAAATGTAGTTTTACTATGCATTAATGATACTAACTTAATAAAGTCAACACCTTTAATTTTTTCATGATACTTTTTACTTTCTATATATTCATATGTAATAAATTCATCATCTAAATCAATTATCTTAGGATAATTTTCAAAATTAGTTGTAGCAAATATATCATAAATATCAATTATATTTTTATTATACTTTTTCTTTACTTTATTTTCATTTATTTTTACACTATTAATATATTTTTTACTCATTTAAACTAGGAATAATTATTTTATCTCCTATTTTTATATCATTAACATCATTGTATTCTTTTAAGTCATTAACAGTTACATTATATTTATTACATATAGTTTCTAATGTATCTCCCTCTCTTACAATATATACTTTATATGTATAATATTTATTCTCTGTATTAATTATATTATTTGTTATATTAGTTATATTTGTACTTAATTCATTATCTTTAATAGTAGTGGTATCATTATTTATTTCTACCTCTTCTTCATTTTTAATATTATTTAAATCAATATCATTAAAATAATTATCCATAAAATCATTCTCACTTTCATTATCAATTATAATCTCTTGAGCATTTTCTTTCTTATCATTTTCGTTATAAATTTCAATTTCACCATCTTCTTCCTCTTCTTCCTCTTCTTCCTCTTCTTCCTCTTCTTTCTCTTCTTCAATTTCTTCTTCGCAAGTAAGTTCTAGATCTATAGATACACTAAGTACATCTTTATTGATACTATAATTAAAATCATCTATTTCAATATTTATAGTATCTCTTTGTATTTTTCTAGAAATAGCAATTGAAAATGGTAAAGAATAGTAGAAATCTTCTTCTAATATACTTGCTTGTGTCATTTTATAAGATCCTGATATATCAACAGATCCATTAATTAAATCATTATCTATTTTATAATCATGATCTAAAGATATATTAGTTATTTCACCTATTTTAGTTTTAAAAATAATATCTTTTTTTAACGGAATAATTTCTTTCATATATGTCTCCTCTCAATTAATAATATGAAAAAAAATATCCTTTATGAATTATATAAAGAATATTTTATTTAAATATATGATCAAATATATCATTATAATTTGATACAGGTATAAAATTAATATTATCTTTTAAATCTTTTTCAAGCCACTCTATATCTTTTAAATTATCTATTGGAATAAATAGTTTATTAATTTTATTTCTTCTTGCTGCGATTGCTTTATCTTTAATACCTCCAACAATTAAAACATCTCCTTTAAGAGTTATCTCTCCTGTCATAGATATACTACTATCAACTATTTTATTTTTAATAAGTGATAAAATTGCTGTTGTTATTGCAGTTCCCGCTGATGGACCATCTTTAGCAGTAGCACTTTGAGTAAAATGAATATGAATATCATGTGTTAGAAAAAATTCTTCATCTATATCAAAATATTTAGCATTACTTTTAATATAACTAATAGCAACTTCAATACTTTCTTTTATTACAGATCCAAGTGAACCAGTAAATGTATAATTTCCATTTCCCTTATATGCACAGCATTCTATATCTAGTGCGATTCCTCCAATACTTGATGCAGCAACTGCTCTAACTACTCCACTATCTTTTATTTCTTTAGTATTAGTATTTAAGTATAACTCTTTTTCTAAATAGTTTTTTAAATCACTTGCATGTATTCTAACACTAACTATTTTTCTAGATAATTTAATATGATTAGTTATTACTTTTCTAGTTATTTTATTTAAGCATCTTTCTAATTCTCTAACACCACTTTCATTAGTATATTTATCTATTATATTTTTAATTGCATCTAGCTCAAATTTAATAACATTTTTAGAAAGTCCGTGTTTTTTAAGAATATTTGGAATTAAATAATTTTCACTAATATATATTTTTTCTGCTTCAGAGTATCCAGACAAATTAATTATTTCTAATCTATCCAAAAGAGCTGGTGGTATTGAAGAAATATCATTAGCAGTAAGTATAAATAATACCTTACTTAAATCTATTTCTTCATCTATATAATTATCTGTAAATCTCTTATTTTGAGTAACATCAAGAATATCAAGCAAAGTACTAGCAGGATCTCCTTTATAATCTTTCTTTAATTTATCAACCTCATCTAGTAATAATACAGGATTTCTACTATTACATTTAATTAATGATGTAACTATTTTACCAGGATTTGAGCCTATATAAGCACGCCTGTGTCCAATTAATTCAGACGAATCACTCATACCGCCTAAAGATATTTTTACAAAATTTCTATTTAATGATAAAGCTATAGATTCTGCAAATGTTGTTTTACCAACTCCAGGAGGTCCAACCAAACAAATAATTGGGCTATTAACATCTGGCGATATACTTTTAACTGCTATATATTCAACTATTCTATTTTTAGCATCTTCCATCCCATAATGAGTAGCATTAAGTTTTTTTTCTATTTTAAGTAAATCTTTTTCATCTTTAGTCTCTTTATACCAAGGAACACTAAGTAAATAATCAATATAATTTCTAATAATTCCAGCATCTGGGCTCATTTCACTAGATGAGTCAAATCTCGATATCTCATGAAGCAATTTACTTTTTATTCTATCAGGAAATACTCCATCATTTACTCTATCCCTTAAATTAATTACATCTTCATCTTTTGAAATACTCTCGCCTAATTCATCTTTTATTACTTTTAGTTTTTCTTTTAATATATATTCTTTCTGTGTATCATCAAGGCCTTTTTTAATTTCATTTTCAATATGCCCTTCTAAATCTATAATTGCACTTTCAATAGCAAGTTCCTTAATTAAAGTTTTACTTCTACTAATGGCTGAACTATCTAGCATTAGTGAAAGCTTCTTCTCAAATGATAATTGTAAAAAGTTACCAATCAAATCAGTTAATTTTTCTAAAGGAACATTTGAATGCAATTGAGACATAATAGAATTAGTAACAAAAGGATTCTTATCAACATAACTCTCAAATTCATTTAATAATTTTCTAGCATAAGCTATAGTTTCAATTTCACTATCTTTATTTTCAATATTAGTAATAATACTATCTAAAACATCTTCTTCGTTAGAATAATTTACATAACTTATAACTTTAACTCTATATAAACCAGTTATTATAAGTCTCATATTACCATTTGGTAAATCAATAACACTTTTAATTTTTCCAACCACACCTATTCTAGGTAAATCAGAAGCATCTGGCATTTCCTCTAAAGAGTCTAAAGGGCACACTACTAGTACTTCACTATCATGATAAAGTTTAGATATTTCAGTTACTTTTTTACTAATTTCACTTTTAATCTCGACTCTAACTTCTTGATAGGGAAGAAGAACTAAATTTTTTAGTAATATAACTGGTAAATTACTTTTAATCATGTGCTCCTCCTTGTCGCCTTATGGGTATTTATTATAAGAGTTAATTTATGAAATGTAAACAAAAAAAGCAAAAAAAGTTCAAATAATTTTTTTGCTCTTTTTTATTTTGTTTTTTTAATCAATTTTTCTTGACAAATGAAAATTT
Organism: Bacilli bacterium; assembly: GCA_051872765.1. Lineage (GTDB taxonomy): Bacteria > Bacillota_I > Bacilli_A > RF39 > UBA660 > CAG-1000. Next base: position 5,596 of record JBJEED010000074.1, read on the forward strand.
TTATTTTTTTAATATAACGATTTTAGACTAAAAAAACATTTATAATCTATCGAAAGTTATTCCTTTAATTTTTTCTTGCTTAATAGTATTTACTATTAATATAGATACTCTTTCATAATCCACCTCTCCCTTAAGAGGTATATTTTTATATTTAGATATCTTGATAAAACATTCCTCTATTTCATCATCATTGTATTCATTGATACCAAATTCCTTTTTTAATATATCTTTATAATATTTATCAAGCATTAAAAGTATATGCATAGCAACATCTTCAATAGTAAGAATTTCTTCTTTTATTATAGTCATACTTGCTAAATTAAGTGCCTGTAGCCTAGTATCAAACTTAGGCCATAATATACCAGGAGTATCAACTAAATCCATATATTCATTAACTCTAATTGTACTAAGTCCTTTAGTAACACCTGGCTTATTTCCAACACCAAGTATACTCTTTCCTACAAGCCTATTAATCAAAGTACTCTTACCAACATTAGGAACCCCTATTACTATACATTTGGCTTTTTTAGGCAATAATCCTTTATCTTTCCTTTTTGCATTTACATCCAACATGAGTCTTTTTACTTCATCTATTATCTTCTTATAATCATTAGAATTTTTAGAATCACAAGTAATTACAATGCTTCCATCACTTTTATATTTTTCTATCCACTTATTAGTTTCATCTTTATCACACAAATCATATTTATTAAATACAACTATACTTTGTTTATCTCTAGTCAAACTTTTAAAATCAGGTATCCTAGATGATAGAGGTATTCTTGAATCTATTACTTCAATTACTATATCTATACTAGATATCATAGAACTTATCTCTTTTTTAGTTTTATGCATATGGCCTGGGTACCAGTTAATAACGGCTTTTGATAAACTTTCTTGTTTGTTATTTTTAATTTCTTGCCTTTCTTTTCTTTTTTGATACATATCTTTTGACATTTTTGATCACTTCCTATCTTTTATACTTTTTATTTTTAACTTCTACCAATCTGATTTTATCTTTTTCTTCAAAATATTCATACTCATAAGTATTATTTTCATAATAAATATACACATTGTGTAATCCATTTTTATACCACACAGAATAATTAAAATTACTATTTTTAAATATTTGTTTTAATTGTAATTCTATTTCTATATTCCTTTTATCATATATTTCTTCTTTTTCTAATACTTCGTATTCACTTAATTTTGAATGATTTATTAAAGTTTTTAAAATACTCCACCCAATCTTTTCTTCTTTATTTAAAACATTAAATCCAAAATCTAAGTACAATTTTGCTGCTAACCAAGTAGTAGTTTGAGTGTGCAAAATAATACCTTTATGACCTAATTCACTTGCAATCTCCAATATTTTGGTAATTAATGGTCGAGATAATTTTTTACCTTGATAATTTCTTTTTATTGCTACCCAATCAACTGCGCCATTATATCCATATTCTTTTTCACTTAATAATGATATTGTAGCAGTACCAACTTTTTCATTTGTTATATTATCAACTATAAATATACATCTTTTATCTAATTCGTGAATAAATGAATCATAAAAATCATGAAATATATTTATTCCTTCTTCAATAGCACAAAATTCTCCACTTTCAATATGAATATTTATCCAATCATTCATATCCCCATTTTTATAAAATTCAAAATGAAAACCTTCTGGCAACGAATATTTTTCATAAATAGATGTATCTTCATAAAACATTAGTAATTCATAATATTTTATTGTATTATCGTAAGATTTCATTATTTATTACCTTTATTTTCTTCCAAATATTTATTATAAAATTCATCCATTGAAGAAATATATTTTTGGTCTTGTATAACTCTATATTTTTCGTATTCACTTTCAGCTTTTTCTACTGCTTGTTTATGAGATATATTTCCACTATTTTGTAACACTTCTTTTCTTCTGAATTTCAATAAATCATCTGTTGCATTAATCCAATCTTTCATTGTCATAATATGTTTTTCTTTTGCTTCATCTTCTGCAAATACTAAAAACATATTTGTTAAATCATTTAGTTTTTCTAGTTCTTCTTTATTTAAATAATTTTTAGCAATACCTACATCATATTTATATATTAAACCATCAGGAGAATTTTTCCAATTTGTAAGTCCCATATGTTCTTTTTCTGAATTAGCTCTACTATATATTAATTCAGCTGCAGTATGTCCACTAATTGCATAATGAAGTTTATTTTGAACTATTTTA
>JBJEED010000075.1:0-7646 GCA_051872765.1 Bacilli bacterium
TTTACTAATTATTACTAAGTAAAAATAGAGACATTTTCACTAATTATTCATAAAATTTAACATAAAATTATAAAAAAACTTGCAATAACTATATAATTATGATATTATTTAACTACCGAAAAGGTTTTTTTTATTGTAATAATTTTTGTTGACACATATAGTTATTAATGATAAATTTAAGACATAAGCAATGTATAATAATTACTATTAATAGTGTTGTTTGGAGGGATTATATTGAAAAAAATAAAAAGTTTCTTTAAGGGTGTTAAAAAAGAGACAAAAACAATTAGATGGCCAAATGGTAAATCATTAGTTAAATATTCTACTGTTACGATTATTTTACTTGTATTTTTTGGATTATTCTTTTATGGACTTGATGCTTTATTTGCATTTGTAAGGGGGTTATTATAATGGAAGATAAGAAATTATGGTATGTTGTTAACGCTTATAGTGGACATGAACAAAAGGTTAAAGATTATTTAGAATCTAGACGTGAAAGCATGGGAATGGAAAATAATATATTTAGAGTTGTTATTCCTGAGCAAACTGAAATAGAAGTAAAAGATGGAGTTAAAAAAGAAAAAGTTCGTAAGATGTTTCCAGGTTATGTACTAATTGAAATGATTATGAGCGATGAGGCATGGTATGTTGTTCGTAATACTCCTGGAGTTACTGGATTTATTGGTTCTTCTGGAAAAGGTGCTAAACCAATTCCTTTATCACCTGAAGAAGTGAAGAAATTTATAAGAGAAGGTGAAGAAGACATTAAGCCAATTAATACTGATGTTGAGGTTGGAGATAATGTATCAATTATTGATGGTCCATTTAAGGGGATGTTTGGTAAGATTGAAAGTGAAGATAAAGAAAATGAGAAACTTACTGTTCTTATTGACTTATTTGGACAAGAAACACCTGTTGAAGTTGATTTAGTTCAAGTATCAAAAATATAAAAATTATGAATCATTTCATAGTTTTTTTTATTAAAAATTCAATTAGAATTTATTGACTTTCATAATTTAATATTATAAAATTTTATTTGTAAATTGTTATAATTTTACATGAATAAATTTTAAGGAGGTATAATTATGGAATTAAAAGGAAGTAAAACAGAAGCAAATTTAATGGCTGCTTTTGCTGGAGAAAGTCAAGCAAGAAATAAATATACTTATTACGCTTCTAAAGCTAAGAAAGATGGGTATGAACAAATAGCAGCTATTTTTGAAGAAACAGCTAATAATGAAAAAGAACATGCTAAATTATGGTTTAAACAATTACATGGAGGAGATGTTCCATCAACAATTGAGAATCTAAAAGATGCTGCTGCCGGTGAAAATTATGAATGGACAGAAATGTATAAAGAATTCGCAGAAGTAGCAGAAGAAGAAGGATTCACAGAAATAGCAAAATTATTTTCTATGGTTGGAGAAATTGAAAAACATCATGAAGAAAGATATATGACTTTAGTTGGAAATGTAGAAAATAATTTAGTATTTGAAAAAGGTGAAGAAAAAGTTTGGATTTGTAGAAATTGTGGTCATATTTATAAAGGAACTAAAGCTCTTAAAGTATGTCCTGTATGTAAACATCCAGAAAGCTACATGGAAGTTAAAGCAGAAAACTATTTATAGTGTTTTTAAAATCGCATATAAAACTTAGTTATATGTGATTTTTTAATGATTTTTTTTAAATAGTATGATAGAATAGTTTTAAGAATAGAGGTTGATAGTATGAGATGTGTGACAATAGCAGGTCCTAAAAAATTAGTAATTGAAAAAAAAGAAGCGCCAATAGGTAGAGAAGGATATATTTTAATTGATGTAATTAAAGCAGGTATTTGTGGCTCTGATATTCATTATTGGTATGCAGGTATGCCAAAGGGATTAGTAATGGGGCATGAGTTTTCAGGAATAGTAATTGATAATGGCGGTAGTAAAAAGTTTAATGCAGGTGATAGAGTTACGGCTCTTCCAATTACTCCATGTTTAGAATGTAAAGAGTGTAAGAGTGGAGAGGTTCAAATATGTAGTCAGACTTGGTCTCATGCAATTGGACTTACTACAGAAACACCAGGTGGATTTGGTGGCAGAATATTAGTTAGAGAAGATATGGTTAGATTGCTACCAGATAATGTTTCTTATGATGCTGGAGCAATGATTGAGCCCGCTGCAGTGGCTTTAAGAGCAGCAAATATATCAAATGTTAAAAAAGGAGATAAGGCACTTGTAATAGGTGGTGGAATAATAGGTTTATTAACAGCAGTATTCTTAAGACTTAAAGGATGCTCATATATTGCGCTTACCGAAACAAATCCACTAAGAGGTGCTAAATCAGTTAAACTTGGTGTTGCTGATGAGTGGTTTAATGCATTAGATCCTAAATTAGCAGAAAAATTATTTTCGATAACTAAAAATGGTTTTGATATTGTAGCTGATTGTTGTGGAAATAGTTCTGCTTTAAGTAGTGCTATTATGTTTACAAAACCAAATGGAAATTTGACAATGGTTGGTATTTCAATGGAAAATGTAAATGTACCTATGGTTGCTGCTGTTATGAAAGAAATAAATATTAAAGGTTCTATTGCTTATAAGCCAGAAGAATTCGATGAGGTTATTAAATTACTTACAACTAAGAAAATTAATCTTGAGAGGTTTGTTGATGATATAGTTATATTAGATGATGTACAAAATGCATTTGAAAGATTAACTAGTGGAAAAGATGGAGCTGTTAAAATATTAGTGGATCCAAATAAAGCAAAAATAATTGATATTAAGTAAGAGTAAAATCTTACTTTTTTTAATAATATTTTTATAAAAAGTAGTGTTTTTAATTTTTATTACCAATTATATTATTAGAAAATAATAAATAATTTACAAATTTAGTATATTTAAAAGTCAATGTATTAATAAATAATATAAATAATGATATAATTAATATGGTTTAAGGAGGAACAACTATGCTAGAATTAAAAAATGTATCTAAATTTTATTCTAATAAAAAAATGGTATCAGTAGGATTTAGTAAAGTTTCACTAAAATTTGATATAGGTGAATTTATTGCGATTACTGGTGAAAGTGGTAGTGGTAAGAGTACATTGTTAAATGTTATTTCAGGTCTTGATAGTTATGAAGAAGGAGAAATGCTTATTAATGGTCAAGAAACTAGCCACTATTCAGAAAAAGATTACGAAATGTATAGAAAAAAGTATATAGGAAATATATTTCAAAATTTTAATCTTGTTAATAGTTATACTGTTTATCAAAATATAGAATTAGTGCTATTACTAAATGGTAAAAAGAAAAGTGAAGTAAAAGATAAAGTATTAGATTTAATTGATAAAGTTAATTTAAAAAAATATAAAAATACTAAAGTATCTAAATTGTCTGGCGGACAAAAACAAAGGGTTGGCATTGCAAGAGCATTAGCTCTTGATACTCCAATAATTCTAGCAGATGAACCAACTGGTAATTTAGATAAAAAATCTTCAGAAAGTGTTCTTGAATTATTGTATAACATTTCTAAAGAAAAGTTAGTTATAGTTGTGACACATAATTATGATCAAATAGAAAAATATGTAACTAGAAAAATAACTATGCACGATGGTAGAGTATTATCAGATACTATAATAAAAAAGCATGAAAATGTTGATAAAATAAAACAAAATATCTCTCAGAATGTTGGCTTAGCAAATAAAATACGATTAGGCATAAGAAATGCATTTAACATTCCAACTAAATTTTTATTGATATTAGCTGTATATTTGTTTATTGTTTTTTCTGTATTTTTCGTATATTCTTCATTTCAAGAATTAAAATATGAAAATAGTATTGATGGTTATAATAATTTTTTTAATAATTTAGATAAGAAAAGAGTAGTTATTAAAAAGAAAGATAAAACGGCTTTTACAGATGATGATTATGAAAATATTAGTAAACTATCTAATATTGATAGAATAGTAAAAAATGATATGAGTTTAGATCAAAATATAGGTTTATCAAGTAATGAATTTTATTATTATGGAATGGTACAAAGTGTAAATTTAATAACTAAGGTTGATAAAGGAAGAATGCCTGAAAATGATAGAGAAGTAGTTCTTGTAACAAATAAATATGATTATTCAATATCTGAAGAATATGATGAGGTTATTGAAAGTAATTTTACACTAGAAGAGCTATATGAAGAAGAAAATAAAATAAAAATAGTTGGAGTAATATTTAATAATGATACATATGATAACACTATTTATGTAAGTGATATGCTACTTGAAAAGTTGAATGATAGAATTAATAAAAGGTTTAGTGAGGTAACATATTCATTTAAAGGTATTAGTGGAACATCTTATTATGGTAGTAAAAATAATGAAATACTTCCAAGCGATAAAGTTAAATCAGGTTATGCAATAATAAATGATGATTGGAAATATGAGTGTAATAATAATTGTAATAATGAAAAGCTAAATATAAAAGTAAAAAATATATTTTATGAGTTAAATAATAATTACGCATTTTTAAGTACATATACAAATGAAACAATAAAAAAAGTAAGTGGTTATGATAAAGATTATTATGGAGCAATATTTATAAATACTGATGATTATAATGCATTATACAATAGGGGATATTTTCAAAGTAGTGTGTTTGTTGAAGATGAAAAATTAGTTAGAAATACTATGAATGAACTTGATAAATTAGGTTTTACCACATTGTATATTAAAGATACTGTATATTTGTATGATTCTTCGGTAACGGCAGTACTAAATATAGTAATGCTTGTAGTAATATTATCTTTAATAATAGTATTGTTTTATACATCTTATTTTATTATTAAGTTAGTATTGAAATCTAGAAATACATATTATTCAACATTAAGAGTATTAGGTTCATCATTTAATGTCTCTAAATCTATACTTAATATTGAATTACTTACAATAGCACACTTGGCTTATTTGATATTTGCAATATTTATAATATTTATTAAGAAGTCTATTATTAATAGTGATTCATTAAGAAGTTTATGTTCTTATGTTAGTGGTTTAGATTATATTATTTTGTATGTTGTATTAATACTTATGACTTTATTAATAACATTTAGATATGCAAGAAAATTATTTAAAGATACTATTATGAATAATTATAGGCAAGAGGTGTAATTATGATAAAAATAGAAAATGTAAATAAATATTTTAATAGACATAAAAAAAATCAGATACATGTTATTAATAATACTTCAATAGAACTTGGTGATACTGGTCTTGTTGCATTACTTGGTCCATCTGGTTGTGGTAAGACTACATTATTAAATGCGATTGGTGGTCTTGACAAAATAAATTCTGGTAAGATATTTATAAATGGAAAGAGAATATCTAAAAGAAGTAGTAATGTAGTTGATAAGATAAGAAATTTAAATATTGGATATATATTTCAAGAGTTTAATTTAGTAGATGACATGAGTGTATATGATAATGTTGCTTTAAGTCTTAGAATAAATGGAATTAAAGATAAAAAGGAAATTAAGAAAAGAGTAGATTATGTTCTTACCAAAGTTGGAATGTATAAATATAGAAATAAAGAAGCTGGCATGTTATCTGGTGGAGAAAGACAAAGAGTAGGTGTTGCAAGAGCTATTGTTAAAGATCCTAGTATAATAATTGCAGATGAACCAACTGGTAATTTAGATAGTAAAAATACTATTGAAGTAATGAACATAATTAAAGCAATATCTAAAAATAGACTAGTAATATTAGTAACTCATGAAAATGAATTAGCAGAATTCTATGCATCAAGAATTATTAAGATTCAAGATGGTTGTGTCATTGATGATATTGAAAATAAGCATTCTAATGATTTAGATTATAGAATAGATAATAAAATATATTTAAAAGATATAGAAAATAAAAATATATTTAAAAAAGATAATATTGAAATTAATTGTTATACAGATGATAAATCAAATAAAGATATTAAATTAAATATAGTTGTTAAAAATGGTAACATATATATTGAAAGTAATGATTTTAAAATAGAAACTATTGATAATAATTCTAGTATAGAACTTGTTGATGATAGTTATAAAAAAATAAATACTACTATATTTGATGAATATAATTTTGATTTTGATAAAATAGTTGATAAAAATATAAAAATGAAATATTCTTCTATATTTAATCCAATTAGTTTGATTAAAAATGGTTTTATGAAAGTACTTAACTATTCATTTATAAAGAAATTACTATTATTTGGATTTTTTGCATCAGCTATGTTTATAACTTATTCATTTTCATCATTATTTGCGTTAAATAAAATTAATGAAAGTAAATTTGTTGATATAAATAAGAATTATTTATTAATTGAAAAAAATAAAATATCAAAAGATGATTTAATTAAATTTGAAAATGATGAAGATATTAATTATGCACTTCCTGGTAGTTCTAAAGTATCATTAAACTTAGATTTAAATGATTATTATCAAACATATGGCTATGCTGCTAATTATAGTGGTTCGCTTGCTAGTGTAGATATGGTTAAAGAAGAGGAATTATTATACGGAAGACTTCCTAAAAATAGTAGCGAAATTGTAATTGATAAAATAGTTTATGAAAGTACTTTAGAAGATGGATTTGTTAAACAAGCTGGCATCTTATCATATGAAGATTTGGTTGGAAAAAAATTATATGTATTAAATAATATAGAGTATACTTTAGTTGGCATTGTAGACACTACTAGTCCATCAATTTATGCTTATGAAAGTGAATTTATAAATATAGTATCTAATAGTTCTTCTACTACAGATTATTATTACGATACAGTAAATAGTGAAAAAATTTATGATTACAAGCTTTATGATGATGATATTAAAATAGTTAAGGGTAAACTTCCATTAAATGATTATGAAGTAATAGTAAATGAGGCTTATCAATACGACTATCCATTAAATAAGAAGATTGATTATAAAGTAAATGATACAAAATTAAAAGTGGTAGGTTATTATAGTAGTAAAGATAACATCCAAAGTTATTTAACTAATAATAATACGATAAAGTATAGTCTATTAGATAATAATTCTAGTATGGTCATTTATTCTAAAGATAAAACGAGTACTATTGAAAAATATAGGGGTACACATAATATAAAAGATAGTTATGAATATAGCAAAGAAAAATATATAAAAAGTAAAAAAGAGAGTAGTAAGGCATCAATGTTAGCAGCATTATTTATACTCTCAATTTCTCTTATAGAAATATATTTAATGATAAGATCATCATTCTTATCAAGAGTTAAAGAAGTTGGTATATTTAGAGCTATAGGAATGAAGAAAGTTGATATATATAAGATGTTTGCTGGAGAGATAATTTCTATTACTACATTTGCAAGTTTACCTGGTGTATTAATTATGAGTTATATATTAACTGAACTTGGTACAATAAACTTTATAAGTGATAAATTTGTTATGAATCCATTGGTACTAATGGTAGTAATAATATTTGTATATATTTTTAATTTATTAGTGGGTTTACTGCCAGTTTATAAAACTATAAGAAAAACTCCTGCTCAAATACTTAGTAGATATGATTTATAAAGAATGACTATAGTCATTCTCAGAGTGTTGACAAAGTTCAATACTCTTTTATTTTTCAAAAAAATATATTATAA
>JBJEED010000076.1:0-7613 GCA_051872765.1 Bacilli bacterium
TTGAGACATTTTCAAAAGTTAACACTTAAGACATTATCATAAATTAATCATATTTTTAGTAAAAATTAAGAATTTTATGTTGACAAGTGAATATAATTTGTATATAATCTATGATGTTGAAAAAGAAAGAAAGAGAACCACTCTTCACCAGATGTAAAGGTACATTGGTATAAAAGCTTATTAAACTTATAAAGGAATAATATGTTTTTGAAGTGGGTTCTCATACTCACTTTTTTAAATGAAAAAATATGGAGGTGTTAGCAATAGCTAAGCAGAATAATGATGTTTTAATTAACGATCAAATTACTTTTCCAGAAGTAATGGTAATCGGCCCAAATGGAGAAAAAATGGGTATTAAGAATATTAATGATGCTCAAACATTAGCCAAATATGCAGGGCTTGATTTAGTATTATTAAATGCAGATCCTAAAAATCCAGTTTGTAAAATAATTGATTACAATAAGTATCGTTATGAAAAGCAAAAACAAATAAAAGAAGCAAAGAAAAAACAAAGAGAACAAAATCTTGAAGTTAAAGAATATAGGTTAAGTGTAACAATTGATGTAGGAGATTTTGAAACAAAATTAAGAAACGCTAAAGCTTATCTTGAAAAAGGTCATAAAATTAAAGTTGCCGTTAGATTTAAAGGTAGACAACTTGCTCATCCAGAACTTGGAAAGAATGTAATAATGCGTTTTGCAGAAAAACTAAATGATGTTGCTGAAATAGAATCAATGCCAAAAATGGAAGGCAGAAGCATGCAGCTGTTATTGACACCTAAAAAATAGAATATATATAGAAAGAAGGAATGAATTATGCCAAAGATGAAATCACATGGTGGAATTAGTAAAAAAATTAAGGTAAGAAACTCTGGTTCAACTAAAATTGGACATGTAGGAGCAAATCATAATAGTGGAAAGAAGCCAACAGACTTCAATAGAAAAGCAAGAAAGGGTTCTGTACTTAGTAGCGGAGATGCTAAAAGATACAAAGGACTAGTTAAATAAGGGGGAGTAGACAATGACAAGAGTTAAAGGCGGAGTAGTATCTAAAAATAGAAGAAGAAAAGTATTAAAAAGAGCTAAAGGATATTTTGGTAGTAAACATAGATTATATAAGACTGCTCAAGAACAATTATTCCATAGTGGTGCTTATAGTTACCAAGATAGAAAGAAAAGAGGAAATGACTTTAGAAAATTATGGATTACAAGAATTAATGCAGCTTGTAGAAATAATGATATAGTATATTCTAAATTCATTAATGGTCTTAAAAAAGCAAATATTGAAATTAATAGAAAAATGCTTAGCGAACTTGCAATTTTTGCACCAGAAGAATTTACTAAATTAGTTAATATAGCTAAAGATGCTTTAGAAGGAAAGACTACTAAAACTGAAAAAGTAGTAGAGAAAGTAGAAAAAACAATTGAAGCACAAAAAGATTATTCTAAATTAACAGTAGCTGAATTAAAAGATTTATGTGAAGAAAAGAATATTGATACAACTGGTATGAAAAAAGCAGATTTAATAAGCGCTTTAGAAAAATAATTTAAACTCATTATTATGAGTTTTTTTCTTATATATTTGATTATAATCTATTAATTATGTATAATAACTTTATAAAGAAGAAGGCATGTTTATGAAAAAAATTATTGATCCATTTCTATACAACGTTCCCCATTTAGATATACATGGATATGATAGATATTCTGCAGTAGCGATGATTAAAAATTTTATTGATAATAATCTTAGAATAGATAATAAAAAAATAATAGTAATTCATGGGAAGGGAAGCGGAATATTAAAAAAAACTACTCATGATTATTTAAAAAGTGATAGAAGAGTTTTGGAATATAAAACAAATAACTATAATGATGGTGAAACAATAATAATACTTAAATAGGAGGAATGTATGCAACAATATTTTGCTACTAGTAAAGATAAAAATACATTATATTTAAATAGAAATGATTATAATCATATTAAAAATGTTATGAGAATGAAAGTAAAAGATAAAATAATTGTTGTTTATGATGGCAAAAGTTACATTTGTTCTTTAAATGATGACTTATTATCTTCTAATATAGAAAGTGTATTTAAGAATGAAGAAAAATTAAAAAAACTACTAGTGTATGTTCCATTATTAAATGAAGAAAAAATGGGGTTTATTTTTAAGCATGGAACTGAACTTGGTATAACTGATTTTGTAGTTGTACAATATTCTCGTTGTAAATATAAATTACCATCTAAAGATTATGAAAAGAAACTTATTAGATGGAATAAGATTATTAAAGAAGCAAGTGAACAATCATATAGAATAGAAAAACCAAATTTAGAAAATATAATAAGTTACAAGGATATAGAATGTACAAGTGATGTAAATATATTGTGCTCCCTTGACAATAAAGATGTCAAAAGTATCTGTAAAGTATTAACAACCGATAATTGTAATGATACAATATCACTAGTATTTGGTCCAGAAGGTGGGCTATCTAAAATAGAGGAAGATTATCTAAGCAACAAAGGTTTTATTAAGACTTCCTTGGGTACTGATGTTTTAAGAACTGAAACAGTACCATTAATGGTCTCATCAATAATCAAGTACTTGAGGGATAGTGATTAATTATGATGAATATTGATAAAGTATTAGAAACATTTATAGAAGGAGATTATTTATTGGTATTTTTGGCATTAATGCTGATTATTTTGGTTGTATTGATTATTAGTCTAATTAAATCAAGGCAAGAATATAACGATTTATTAGATTATACTAATAAAAATGATATTATTAAAGAACCTGAGAATCTAATAAATGAAGTTAAATCTTTAGATGAAGATAGTTTAACAGATGATTTATTAAAAGAGTTTGATTCATTAAAGATAAAATCCACTGTTGAAGAAGAAAAGCCAATTATTAAACAAGTTAATTTAAGTGAAGTAAAAACATATAATGATATAATTGATGAGTATGAAAACAGTGAAGAGGAGAATGCTGTTATATCAGCAGAAGAACTTGAGAGAAGAACCAAAGAAAGAATGGATGAACTTGGTAGTAATGATAATCAAATAGCAATAGCTAAATATGAAGAAGAACAAGAAAAGAAAGCAATAATTAGTTACGAACAATTACTTAAAAATGCATCTAATATAACTCTTTCATATAAAGAAGAAGAGAAGAAAGATAAAGAAGCACCACGAATAAATAAAATTGAAGTTGAACAAAAAGAAGTAATAGGGACAGAAAATTATTTAGAGGAGGAAGAATTTCTTAAAATACTAAAAGAATTTAGAATGACGTTATGATAAAAACATTTTATATAAAAACTCTTGGATGTAAAGTTAACTCTTATGAAAGTGAATTTGTAAGAAATTTACTTTTAAGTGAAGGATTTAGTGAAGTAGAAGAGAATGCTGATATAGTAATAGTAAATACATGTACTGTTACTAATACAGCAGATAATAAAAGTAAGCAGGTTATAAATAATATTAAGAAAAATAATCCTAGCGCAATAGTTATTGCGATGGGGTGTTTTTGTCAGTTTAGAAAAAATGAAATTGATACTTTAATAAATGCTGATATTATTCTAGGTAATAAAGATAAATCCAAAATACTTGATTATATAAATGAATTTATTAAGACAAAAAAGAGAATCATTAGATTTCACGATATGAGTAATCAAGAATTTGAGGATATGGAAGTTAAAAAATATCAGCATCATCATAGAGCGTTTATTAAGATAGAAGATGGATGTAATAATTTTTGTAGTTATTGTATAATTCCTTATGTTAGAGGCAGAGTTAGAAGTAAAGAATTTAATAAATGTTTAATAGAAGTAGGAGATATCGCAATTAGTGGACATAAGGAAATTGTTTTATCTGGAATCCATACTGGACAATACAATAGTGATGGAAAAAGACTATCTGATTTAATTAATGAAATCAGTAAATTTGATGAAATAAAAAGAATTAGGCTCTCATCAGTTGAAATAGTTGAATTAGATGAAAAAATGATGGATATTATAAAAAATAATAATAAATTTGTATCTCATTTACATATTCCACTTCAATCTGGAAGTGATAATGTGTTAAAACTTATGAATAGAAGATATGATAGAAATTATTTTATAGAGAAGACTAAAGAAATTAAAGAATCAAGAGAAGGAATTTCATTATCAACTGATATAATAGTTGGATTTCCTGGAGAAACTGAGGAAGATTTTAATGATACTTTAAGTCTATGTAAAGAAGTTGGATTTTCTAAGATACATGTTTTTCCATACTCTGATAGAAATGGAACAAAGGCATCTAGAATGCCAAATAAAATACCTGGAAATATAAAGAAAGATAGAGTTCATAGATTAATTGAATTAGGTAAAATTTTAGAAAAAGAGTACTATAAAAAGTTTATTAATCATGAAGTAGAAGTATTAATAGAAGAAGAAAAAGATGGCTTTTATTATGGATTTACAGATAATTATATACCTTTAAAATTAAAGGGTAATTATAATATTAACGATATATATAAAGTTGTCTTAAGTAATGATGATATTAATTTTGATATGAATGATTAAAGATATTAATAAAAGCTTCTATAACAGAAGTTTTTTTGTTAAATAAAAAATATTTTATTAATTATAAAATATTTATTTAGTATAAGTTAATTTCATATCCTCATCTTCATAGTCAATATAAATAATATTTTCTTCACCAACTATTGCAGTTGCAAGTTCAATTGCATCTTCCATACTTTTAACTTTAATAGTATCAACACCTGCTGAAAAAGTTGTTATATTATCATATTTGATCATAGAATTTGATATTGCAGAATAATCAGAATTGATTAAAATATCATATTCTTTTTGATATATTAATGCTTTTCCTTCTACAAAAAATATAACAGTTTCATTATTTGATTCTTGTTTGTCTTCATTTTTTTTACAACTACCTAGCGTAATACATAATATTAATGCTAATAATCCTGCTTTTAATTTTTTTAATTTTTCTTTCTTCATCATTTATAATCTCCTCTTTTAAAAGTAGCATTTATTATATACTAAAAATTATATGTTTTCAATAAAATAATATCAAATTTTTCTTCTTTATTAATAGATTCAAAAATAATTGGTGCTACTTCATACTAGTGTTCTATGTCTTCTTTTAATACAAAATTACCTCTAAACCATCTTAATACTCTTAATTCATAACAATTATCATAAAACTTTTCTTAAGAACATTTAATGCAAACTGAAATTAAATAGCAACTTCCTAAATCTGGATTTGTATCACTTTTATCAGACCCGTGAGTTGTTGAATTCCAAGAGTTTTTATCATAATTTATATTAACAGGAGCAACATCATGTGGTTTATCTACTTCACCACCATAAAAACTAATGTGATCATTACCATTTTTATCTGTATTAATTTTTATAGTAACTCCTTTATCATTTACATATTTTTTATACTTATTTCTATCTGCTATTATTAACACCTTTTATTTTAATTTATGACATTCTCGAAGAAATAATTGCATTTAAACACAAAAATGGAGAAAAAGTTTGTTTTATTTATATTTTTTACACCTAATAAATATGTATTATCTATTAAGATAATTATACCTTAAAAAGCAAATCTAATTAAAGACTTGCTTGATATATTTTACTTTAATGTTTCTATTATATAAGCCATTTCATCTTTTGAAATATTTTTTCCAATAAATTGGTATAAAATATCATCATATACAAATGATACTGTTAATCTTTCTTTGCTCCAATCATTTGTATATACGACGATATTAGTGTTTAAGTTATCTGATTTGTATGAATTATCTATAATCTTATCACCCGTAGCATCAATGCCTTCTTGAAAAGCTAATACATATCCCTCATCAGCATATTTATTAAGTATATTCACTGATACACTGATATATTTATTATCGCTTTCTCTATAGAAATATGGAATCCATAAATCAACTCTACCAATAGAACCATCATCATTTAAAGATGTTCTATAATATATATCTTTTGTATTATTTTCGGGAAGTTTAAGAATTGAGAATTTTAACATTTCTTCAACTTCTTTAAATGTCATTTTAGGACTTTTTGAATTATCTTTTACTTTTATAGCATCTGTAGGTATTTCTTTAAAATTATTATTTTCAGATATTTTTACTTTTGTACCATTTTTTAAATTAATTGATGTACTCCAACTTTGAAAAAACTCATTAATTTCTTTTGCGTATACAATTGTAACGGATAATAAGCATATTGCTACGGCGATAGAACATAAATAAGATAACTTGAATATTCTATGAGCTTGTTTTTGTTTATTTACTGTCATATTTAAAATATTCCTTTCTAATTTCTCGGAAACATTAACACCCGAGAAAGCATTTTTAATTTTCTTATTCATTTGTTATGCCTCCTTTAAAATTTCTTTCAACTTTTTTCTAGCACGAGATAGTATAGTTTGAATATTAGTTACTGATATATTTAATATCTCTGATATTTCTTTAATTTTATATTCTTCATAATAATATAGAAAAATTATAGTTCTGTATTTTTTGGGTAATTGTAATATTGCTTCTAAAAGATAATTGTCAGGCAAAGTAGTTGACAACATACTTTCTTCCTTTTCTGTAAAAACAATAACCTTTTTTTTCCAAGATGATAGCAAAAAAGTTTTGCATTCATTAATAGTAACTTTAACAAGCCATTTTTTTATATCTTGATCCTGATTATTTAATATATCAATGTGATCATATAATTTAATAAATGTATTTTGAGTTATATCATCAGAGTCGGATATGTTTTTAGTATAACTATATGCCAATCTATATATATCATTTTTATATAAATTAAAGATTCTAATAAACTGTTTATTCAATATATCACCTCCGTTTTTTTGAAAGCTTTCACTCTAATAACTAATGAAGTAACAAAAATATCACACTAAATAATTAAAAAGCTAGATATTTCTATCTAGTGATAATCTTAAATAGTACCATTTTGGTGGAAGCGCAACAACTATTTTATTTTTTTGAATAATCTTTTTGTATTTTGAACAGTTATACTTTCAACATCCTTAAAACTCATTCCTTTTACTTTAGCAATTCTATTTATTATATAGTCAATGTTTGATGTCCTATTAATTTCTCCTCTAAATGGTTCTGGTGATATATATGGACTATCAGTTTCAACCAAAAATAATTCATTAGGGACTATTGCAGCTACTTCAATTGATTTTATAGCTGTTTTATAGGTTATTCTACCTGCAAATGATATATAATATCCATTCATTATTAGATAATTTAAATCATCTATATCTGGTTGAAAGCAATGAAAAACACATCCATATTTGGGTTTAACATACTTTTCAAATATTTCTATTACTAATTTATTTGTATTATTAGAATGAATAATCACTGGTAAATGAAGTTCATTAGCAATTATAATTTGTTTAATCAAATACATTTTTTGTTCATCAAAATTATCTTTTGTACTATCAAGCCCAATTTCGCCAATAGCCACAACTTTATCATTAATTCCTAATGTATATAAAGAATCTATATCTTGTAATTCAGTATATAATGGATGTATTCCAACAGTAGAATAAAATTT
>JBJEED010000077.1:0-7541 GCA_051872765.1 Bacilli bacterium
TGAGGAAGGCCTGGTATTTTTTTAATATTTCATATCTTTCTTTCCAATCTTCTTTGGTTAAATTTTTTTCGTTTTTACGTCCTCTTTTTAATCCCGTAACTTTTTCAGGATGATTCTTTTTGTCAGTCCAAGTAAATATAGTACCAGATGGAATATTATATTGTTTTGCCACATATCTAATAGACATACCTTGTTTAATTTGGCTCATAATTTCTTGTTTTAAATCATCAGAATATTTATTAAATTTTTGGCCTTTTGAAGCCACAAAAATACACCTCCTTTCGGAAGTGTATTATAACACTTTTATTGAACTGATTTTTTTATTGATGTCTACTTTAAGGGGTGCAGTTCATCAAATTGAAGTGATTTTTTTATTACTTTTTACTTATTAAATAAAGAATTAACTTCTTCATAACTATATCCTTTTCTAATCATAGAATTTAATATTTTTGTTTTATCTCCTCTAAACTTTTTAAAACATTTATCAAAATCTTTTTCAATTGCATTAGAAACATATTCAATATTTGATAGATTATCATCTATCATATTTTTATCGTACCCAAGATTATATAAATCATTTTTTATTTTTGATATAAACATGTAATAACTTTTAGATTTCATTAAACTTTTTTTCTTATTTATTACCTTAATAATTTTATTATGCCATACTTCATCATCTATTGTACTTAGATAACTATCAATATCACTTTCATTAAAATCAAGATCGAGTAAATTTTTCTTTATCTTATTTGGACCATCATTACTTAAATTAACTTTATCATTTATAAAAGCAATTATATAAGAATTATCATTTAATAAGTTTAGTTCTTCTAACTTTGATATTGAAAATTCAATGTATTTTTTATCATAACCTTTTTTAGTTAAATATATATTTATTTCTTTTTTATTGCGCATTCTTGTTTCTATATAACTTAAAGCAGTATAATATGCCTCATAATATCGATTTTCTTCAATAATTTTATCTAATAACTCTTCATCAATATCATTTTTAATTAAAAGATTATATTTCAATATTATATCTTCATAAATAGTAATATCAGTATTATTAAATATTATTTTATATTTGCTTTTTCCTACTTTTTTAAATTTATTTATTTTCATATAATTACCTTATCTTACTTAAATCTTGATTTAATATTATTGGAGAAAATCCTTGAATTTCGTCATATAGCATTCCTTGTGGTATATCATTATATAAATATATTTTTTTGCCGCCTCTAAAAGCGTCATACATTTCTAAGAATGTCGCACCACCAATATAATTTTTATATAGCGTCCCATCTTTCTCTTTATCAAAATTAAGAACAAGAACTGCATCCATTTTATTAATTAACTCTTCACTTTGTTTATACATTTTTGCTTTAAATTCTTGATGTGCTTTTTTACCTATAGCCCAATATTTATTTTCTGTATCTGGATCTTCATAACAATTTGGTAAGAATACTTCTATATTACTTTGTTCTAATTCTTTTTTTATTTGTGGTATCATTGGATAAAATTTTTTACTACATATAATAAATACTTTCATACTACCTCCATTAATTATCTATAATAATTTTAACATCTTTATTTAAATATTAAAATAAAAAATCAATATTCTAAATACAAATATTGATTTAAATTTATATTAATCATTACTATAATTAGTAAAATATCTTTGAATTAATACAACTGGAGTTCCTTTATCTCCACTACCACTTGTTAAGTCACATAAACTTCCAAGTAAATCAGTATAACGTCTTGGTGTAGTACCTTGAGTAGCCATTGTTCCTTTCAATTCTTTATCTTTAGCTTTAATTTCTTCTCTCATAGCATTATTTAATTCTTCACCCTTAAGGTCTTTAAATTTATTTTCGCTAAAATATTTAAGTTTAATTTCATTTGGACTACCCTCTAAACCACTTGTATATGCTGGGCTTACAACTGGATCAGCAAGTTCCCAAATCTTTCCAACTGGATCCTTAAATGCTCCATCACCATACACCATTACTTCAATTGTTTTACCAGTTTTTTCTTTCATAAGTTTTTGTACTTTATTTACAAGAATATCTCCTGTTCTTGGAAATAATTTAACTTTATCTTCAGTAGATCTATTACTACCTAGTAATCCATAAGGTGAGTATCCACTACCATCAATACTTTCATTTAATATTTCACTCATCATTAATACTTTTTTAGCACCATGTTTAAGTAATCTCTCTTTCGTTTCAACTCTTGTATGGATATCACAATTAATAACTGTATCTGTATAATCTAAAATTGTTTCTGGTTTATTTGAAAATACCATTTCAAATTCACAGCCTTCTTTTAAAACTAAATCTCTATATACTTCATACATATTAACTCCAGTAAATAGATGTTTAAAATGACCAAATTTTTCCTTATACTCATTTTCACTTATTACATCACTAGAAGCATTAATATTATATTTTCTTAAATCTTCTTTATAAAGAATATCATTACCTACCTCATCTGATGGATAGCTACTAAGTAATGTTATTTTTTTAGTTGCTCTTGCCATTGCAGACAATAATACAGCAAATCTATTACGGCTTAATATTGGAAATACTATACCAATATGATCACTAGATAATTTATTCTTAATATCCTTTGCAATTTGATCTAATGTTGCAAAATTACCTTCACTAATTCCAACAACTGCTTCTGTAATAGCAATTACATCTCTATCTTCAAACTGAAAGTTTTCACTCTTGCTTGCTTTTATAACAGAATCAACTACTATTTGAGCTAAATCGTCTCCTTCTTTGATAATAGGTGTTCTAATACCTCTTACGATTGTACCTACATCTCTCATACATCACTCTCCTATTATATTGTACCATGACTATAAAGTAATGTATTCAAAAATTACATTTTATTTACAAAAAAAAGTTTCAATTAAGAAACTAATATAATCTTTTTGCTAGTAATTTTGCATCTTTAGTAAGTCTTTTACTTGGACCAGTTTGATCTTTAATATATTGCTTTGTTTTTGCCCTACATGTTGCGATAAATTGAAGTACATTCTCTATATACTTTATTTTAATATCATCTGATTTATATACTTCATTAAAAAATCCTGTAACAGTAGAACTTTGTACTTCTATTTTAGATAGTGGAATTGGTTTTGTTTCAACATCTATATCTATACCTCTTAATATAGCAAAAGTAACATCATTTTCTGCTTTAAATGTTTCTAACTCAAATTTAGTTTGACTAAACATTTCTTTTACAATTATGTTTCCATCAATACTCGTTCTTTGTGATTCGAAAAACAATTTATTAAAAAAAACATCTTCTATATTAAATTTAGGATATTTTTTAAAAATTAATTTTCCATCTCTTCTAACTTCATCATAAACTTCAAAACTATCTGGTCTAACAGAATAATATTTCTTTTTCATAATAATCCCCCTTTTTTAATGAGGTAATTATATCATAAAATGTACATTTTGTCTATAATTACTTAAAAAAATTAATTCTTATGTGAATTATAAGTGAAAATGTCGCTATTTTGAATAGTCAATTTTAAGTGAAAATGTCCACAATCTGAAAAATAATAATTGTTTCTATGTTAGTCAATTTTAAATAAAAATGTCGCTATTTTATATCTTGTATTCATTTTTATATTATATATAATATTTTTTGTTACTTATGGGGATATGGCAACACTGAGGAGTGACCAGAGCACTAAGTAATGGTTAAACAAAAAAGGAAGTTATATTTCATCAAGTATGAAAAACTTCTTTTTATTTTTAACTTTCTTTTTTGGTAATCTTAATGCGTTAAACCTTGGGGGTTGGGGCAAAGCCCCATAAAATACTAGTTACTTCTTAACATCATATTTTTTCTCCAAGGATGATTTGCTGGAGGAATATATTTTTTCTTTTCTATTGGTTTATCATTATTAATTTCTTTTTTCATAGTAGAATCTCTATTTTCAAGTTCTAACAATATATAATAATTATCTTCTATCTTACACCAATATTCTGCATTATAGGTTATTATCAAAGTACATTCTGTTTTCTTCATAAAACAAGTAATTTCACCAGTATTTGGATTGACTGGAACATAGTATTTATTATTGTATTTAATGGAAGATGCATTGTCTATTATTCTGGTAAATTTTTCAGATATTATTAAATTAAGTTCTTCTTCTGTATAATTGTTAGTTCTCATTTTAGAAGTACTAGAATCAATTTCATATGAAAATTTCTTATTCATTTTAGGTATAAAAACATTGTTTAAATAATTATTAGCAGCATCTATATCGGTTATATTCTCATGTCTAAATTCAGCAATTAATCTATTCCTAAAAGTACCATTTTCTCTTTCAACATTTGCCTTTGCAGTAGACACACTTGTTGTTACTAATTCAATATTTAATGCTTCGCAAATTACACCAAATTGGGTTGTATCAACTTTATTTTTGCCATTAGAAAAAGAATTTCTGTTATCTGTTTTTATTCTTAATGGTACACCATAATTAATAATCAAATTATATAATAATATAAAATAAGCTCTTGTTAGTTCTTCATATTCAAACCAGCCAAATAAAACTTTTTTAGTTCCTTTATCAACGGCTAAGTGTAAATATGATACGATTCCACCAAACCACATTTTTTCACAAGCGTCCATTTGTACTTCTTGCCCAAAACCAAACATATTGTTAGATCTTCTGGTGTGTGCTTTTTCAAAAATTATTTGTCTTGATTTAAACAAATCTAATTTTTCTTCTTGTATAATTTCTTTTTGATTAATTGCATTATTCATTTTTTCGTTATATAATTTAACTGTTCCTTTATGAGCAATTGGGGAAATTATGTCATCATTAAGGAAAGCATTGTACAAAGATGAATATGAAATATCATATTTACCTTTGTATTTTTCTTTTTCATTTAGTTCATCAAAAAATGCAACAAAATTATAATCATAATAATCATCAAGATATAATTGTTCTAATTCTTCAATTATTTTTTTATCTATTTTCTTTTCAGATACTTTACCACGATTTTTATGAATAAAACCTTTCATACCTTCGGTTCGATAAACAATTCTTAATCTATCAATTTGTTTAAATGACAAACCTAATTCATATCTGGCTTCTTTCCTGGTCATTTTTTTGTTTTCTACTTTTTTAATAATATTATACTTTTTTTCTTCAAATTCATTAAGCATCAAATTCACCTCCAAATCTATATCAAAAGATATATTTAGTGATTATAACAAAAAAGTAGACATTTTCACTTAAAATTGAAGAAAAAAGAAACAGCAGTTTTTGCCATTTCTATAAGCGACATTTTCACTTAAAATTAGTTTTAATGGATAGCGACATTTTCATTTAAAAATCACATAATTACTTAAAAAAATTAATTCTTACTTCAAAAATTATTTTTATTTTCATATAATTGTGATATAATATTTAAGAAATGCAAGTGTGGCGGAATTGGTAGACGCAGTAGACTCAAAATCTACCGGTATTTTACCTTGTGGGTTCGACTCCCATCTCTTGCACCATTAAATAATTTAGTTGAACTTTGGTTCAATTTATTAATAGAAATCAATTCTAGAAGTGGAATTGATTTTTTGTTTATTCAAAATTTATAAATTAAAAAATACTATTTAAAATGAAAAAAATCAAGATACAATAATAAAAATACAAGAGTTTTATTAATTCTTGTTTTTGTATTCACTTATAATAATTTCATTTATTTCTTCTGGCGTTTCCCTACAACCATTACTTAACCATTTCTTTATGACTGCATTTAATCCCGCCCTAAAAAATTCAATATGGTAATCTATATGTTTGTTATCGTAATATTTTTCTGCAAGTTCTGTATGATATTGAAATGGAATATCAGAAAATATAGATTCTAATTTAAAATATGTTTTAAAAAATATTTGATTATCTTTTATATACTTAAACATAGTTAAATATCCATTAGAATCTAGCTTTGAATTTTTTGATATTTGAAAATCAGCAAATTCTTTAGCCATTTGATTTTTAACTTTTTCTGCTAAATCATATATATCAATATAATTAGAATAAAATGTTGAACGATTTAATTTTGCAATTTCACAAATATTAGAAACAGAAATATCTTCAATATTTTTCTTTTGTATTAATTGTAAAAATGTTTTTTCTATTTTTTCAGTGGATGATTTTCTTTTTTTATTATTTGGTTTATTCATAAAGGCCTCCTAAAATTTATTATCCCAACAAATAACAAAAATTGTTGATTGTTTTTCTTTGATTACAAATATTATAATATAAATGTAAAAAAACAACAAGTGTTGTCTTTTACGAACGGAGGTGAAAGTATGTCTAAATTAATAAATGCAAATAAAAAAATTGAAGATGCTGTAGTTAGTGGTTACAAAAAAGTTGAAGATTCAGTAGTTGGTGGTTACAAGAAAATAGAAGATAAATTTGTTGATACTTTCTTAAAAAAAGATGGAGAAACTACTGAAGAAACTAAAACTAGAGTTAAAGCAGAACAAAAAGCACTAGAAGAACAAAACAGAGCTAGAACTGAAGAATCATTAAGAAAATCACAAGAAATTAATAATAAATATGTTAAATAATTAGGAGGATAGATAAATGAAAAAGGAAACTTTATTAGAAATCATTTTAGGAACTATTGGCGGATTAATATTCGCTATTGGAATGTGTATGTGTTTAATTTCAGAATGGGATTTATTTATAACAGGTATTATAATAGCAATTATTGGATTTATAGTTTTATTATGTATCATACCAATATATAGAAAAGAACATCCTAAGAAAGTTAATAACAAAAAAACTGACTGGGGATTAGTATTAACTTGGGTAATTGGTATAGTTGGAGCTTTAATAATGGGCTTTGGTATGAGTAAAATAATGATTGAAAGTCCTGAAAAAATGGATATGATTATCGGAATGATTACAGGTGTTGTAGGACTTTTAATTTGTGTTTTAAACTATCCAATATATTCATATTTAAAAAGCAGTAAAAACTAATGAACAAACTTATTGAACATTTTAAACAATTAAAAAAAGAAGAACGTGTAATGTTCTTCTTAATATTTACAACAATTGGGAATATATTAATAGCATTATTAAAGCTTATATTATCTTTAATATTACCATCACTTTGGTTTTTCATTAATGCAATATTTATACTAGTTTTATCATTTGCTAGAATTCTATCAATTATTGATTATAGTAAAATAAAGCTATTACAAAATAAAGAAGAAATTAAATCAATAGGATATAAAAATTATCTTAATAATGGAATATTATTGATAGTATTAGGAATAATGTATTTCTTTGTTAATGTTTATATCTATTACAAAGGCACTAATACGACAATGCACGAATATCTAACTTATTTAGTCGCTTTATTTGCATTTTGGTCTATTGGTTGTGCAATATATGGAATGATAAAATATAAAAGAAATCATGCACCAATTTTAAAAGCAGTAAATTTAACAAACTTTGCAAATGCATTAACATCAATAATGTTAACACAAATAGTATT
>JBJEED010000078.1:0-1534 GCA_051872765.1 Bacilli bacterium
CAGGATAAAATTATGAAACAAAAATTTAATCATCATTATTTTCAATAATTATAAGGATTTGGACAAGTTTTAAAGACTAAAAAACCGTTTTGTAGTATACTTGTGTTATAGGAAAGTAATGTGGGTGATTAAAGTGGCAAAACCAAAGAAAAAATATAGTGATTTAAATAAAGAAGAAATTAGTTTTATTAAGAAGAAATTAAATATTACTAAAATACAAGATATAGATACAGCAATTCTAAAAAAATTAAAGGAAGCCTTAAAGCAATTAAAAGATACTAGACAAAAAGGTAAAATAATATTTAAATTATGGGATGTAGTTATGTGTGTTGTTTTAGCATCTTTTGCTTTTTGTAACAGTTGGGAAGATATACATATATTCGTTGTTGATAATTATAAATGGCTTAAAAGTTTTCTACAAATGACAGGTGGTATTCCAACTGAAGATTCATATGAAAGAATTATGAGTTTAGTAGATAAAGATGAATTAAACAAAATTTTATTTGATTTTTTTGCATCTATTGCAAACCAATTAAATCCAGAAATTGAATTATTAAATTTTGATGGTCGAGTTAACAATGGAAGCAAAAGAAATATTACTATTTTAAATGATTCAAAAAATCCATTAAACTGTTTAAATTGCTATTCAAATAAATATGGATATTGCATTGAAACAGTACCTATAAATGAAAAAACTAATGAAATACCAACTATTGAAACATTAATTAGTGGTATGAATTTAAAGGGTGTTATTGCAACATGGGATGCATTAAATACTCAAACAAAAAATGTCGAAGCTGTAATTAAATCTGGTGGTGATTATATAATTCCTATAAAAGGCAATCAAAAAGGTTTTTATGATGATCTTGTACTTTATTTTGATGAAAACAAATGCGAAGAAATTATTGCTGGAAATACTCAATCATCTTATTATACAGAAATTGAAAAGAGTCATTCAGCTTCTATTAAATATGAGTATTTTCAAACATCAGATATTAATTGGTACTCTAAACTCTCAGAATGGAAAAATGTACATAGTTTCGGTTTAGTTAGAAAATCTATTACAAGAAAAGTTTTAGTAAAAAACGAAAGAAAAAATGCAAAAAAAGAAAAAGTAGAAAAGATAATAACGACCGTTGAAAATAGATATTATATTTCAAGTAAACATGTTAATATCAAAGAATTTTGCATCGCAACAAGAGGACATTGGGAAGTAGAAAATAAAGTACATTGGCATTTAGATTTTACTTTTTGTCAAGATGATAATAAAACTACAAATAAAAAAGCATTATTAAATCTAGAGATTGTTCACAAATTTGTACTAGCAATACTTAATAGAGTTAAGCCAAGATACAAAATGAGTTTAAGATCTATTAGAAAACATTTATCAAACAATTTTGAAGAATTTTTGCCAGAACTATTTTGTTACTTAATGCTAAATTGATTATCGGTTTTTAACAAAAAAAATCATTCTTTTTTCTTACTTTATAGGTATTTAGAATGATTTCAAAATTATTTCATGTTTTTATCCTGA
>JBJEED010000079.1:0-34667 GCA_051872765.1 Bacilli bacterium
AAAGAAACTTTGTACAACAATAATATTACATCTTTACAAGAATATATTCAACTTGTAGAAGACTGGATATTATTTTACAACACCACTAGATTAAAGTCAAAAGTTAAAAAAAAGAGAAAAAATTACACAAAAAGAGAAAAATTTTCTCTTTTTAATCTACTGCTTTTTTTATTGATGTCTCCAAAATGGGGTTCGCATCATTTAAAGTGATTTTTTGTATATAATTAGTTAGATGATTGTTGTTTTTCATATGCTGTTATTAATTCGTTATAAGATTTTTCTAAATCAGTATCGATAAATTTCATTTCATTTTTTTCTCTTAATGCTTTTTGTGCTTTTATACTAAAACCAGTTTCACTAGCCATTTCTTCAGCTATTTTTTCAATTATAGTTTCTTTTAATTCATCATCTAGTTCTGGTTTATCTTTTTGGGATGTTCTATATAAAATATAGTAACCTTTAGATGATTTAACAGGTTCACTACTATAGTTTCCATCTTTCATGCTAAGAAGTGCACTCCACACTTCACTATTTACATCATCACTATTTACAAATCCTAAAGAACCTCCATTTGATGCAGTACTTTCATCTTCAGAATTATTTTTAGCTAAAGATGCAAAATCTTCACCATCTTTTAATTTTGCAATAATATCTTTTGCTTTGTCTAATGCTTTATTTTCTGCCTCTTTTTTAGCATCTTCATCATCACTATCAGTATCAATAGTAATTAATATCATACTAGCATCAATATCACCATAAACTTCACTCTCATAATATTCTTCAATTTGCTTATCAGTTACTATTTCTTTAGCATAGTCATTTTTCCATAAATCTCTTTTATAGTTTAGAGATAAGTAATCTTTAAAAGCATCTTCATCAGCAACGCCATAATAATAAGATAAATAAAGATTTAAATCTACTCCCATAGAATCAGCATTTTCTTTTATTGATTTAATAGTTTGTTTAATATAGTTTTTCTCATCTTGAGTTTCTTTATATAAATCTTTTAAAAGATAGGCATCTATTAAATCCATTATCTTTTCGCCACCATAAACATCTTTTAATGATTTGTATAGTTCATTTGAACTAATTCCACCTTCTTTAAAGGTTACTACAGCATTTTCTCCATTATCTAATTTAACATCTTTGCAGCCACTTACTAATAATAAAGTACAAAAAGTAATTAATAATTTCTTTTTCATATATTCCTCCTAACTCTTACTATCATAGCAAATAAATATTTAAAATACAAGTAATTGTCATACACAAAAAAGATGAATTATCATACTATAAAAGTGTAAAGATAAAAAAGGAGGAATGTTTTATGAATACAGGATGCGGATGTGGATGTAAAAACGGAAATGGTATTGGAGGAGCAGCCTTTGCTTTAGTATTATTCATATTATTAGTAATCATACTAGGTGCTTTTATCTAGAATAAGGAGGTGTTATATTATGACAGGATGTGGATGCAATCAAGGTGCTAATATTTTCTTTATAATTTTAATTTTATTCATCCTTCTTGCTATAATCTTCGGATTCGGGGGATGGTAGAATTATGAGAAATTTTCTATAAATGTAGGAAATTTCTCTTTTTATTTTGTTTAAATAATGGTATTATTAGATATAGAGGTGACTAATATGATAGATATTAAATTGATAAGAGAAGATAGAGATTTAGTAAAAGAAAATATTAAAAAGAAATTTCAGGATGATAAACTATCATTAGTTGATGATGTATATAATTATGATACTGAATATAGAGAGTGTAAATTAAAGGGCGATAATTTAAGAAGTGAAAAAAATAAAATAAGTTCGCAAATAGGTGCTTTGATGCGTGAGAAAAAAGTTGATGAAGCCAATAATTTAAAACAACAAGTAGTAAATATGCAAAGCGAAATTGAAAAGTTAGAATCAAGAGAAGCAGAATTAGAAACAAAAATTAAAGATATTATGATGGTTATTCCTAATATTATTGATAAGAGCGTTCCAATTGGAAGAGATGATAGTGAGAATGTAGAAATAGAAAAATTTGGAGAGCCAAGTTTGCCTAATTGTGAAATTCCATATCATGCTGATATATTACAAAGTATTAATGGTCTTGATAAAGAATCATCAGGAAGAACAAGTGGTAATGGTTTTTATTACTTAATGGGTGATGCAGCAAGACTTTCTAGTGCATTATTATCTTATGCAAGAGATTTTATGATTGATAAAGGATTTATTTATTGTATACCTCCATTTATGATAAGATCAGATGTAGTAAATGGTGTTATGTCTTTTGCTGAAATGGATGCTATGATGTATAAGATAGAAGGAGAAGATTTATACTTAATCGGAACTAGTGAACACTCTATGATTGGTAAGTTTAAAGACCAAATATTAAATGAAAACTCTTTACCAATTACTATGACATCATATAGTCCTTGTTTTAGAAAAGAAGTAGGAGCACACGGTATTGAAGAGCGTGGTATATATAGAGTACATCAATTTGAAAAACAAGAAATGATAGTGTTATGTAAACCGGAAGAATCTATGATGTGGTATGAAAAAATGTGGAGATATAGTGTAGAGTTATTTAGAAGTTTAAATATACCTGTAAGGCAACTTGAATGTTGTAGTGGAGATCTTGCAGATTTAAAAGTAAAATCATGTGATATAGAGGCATGGAGTCCAAGACAACAAAAGTATTTTGAAGTTTGTTCTTGTTCAACACTAGGAGATGCTCAAGCTAGAAGACTTGGTATCAGAGTTAAAGGTGAAAATGGAACTTACTATCCACATACATTAAATAATACAGTATTAGCATCAACTAGAGCTTTAATAGCATTTTTAGAAAATAATTATAATGAAGATGGAAGTATTAGTATTCCAAGTGTATTAAGACCATATATGGGTGGTTTAGAAGTAATTAAACCAAAAGAAAAATAATAATTTTATGAGTATGTTAATCATACTCTTTTTAATTTATAAATGTAAAAATATAAATATTTCTTTTTTAAAAAAAATCTTGTGTATAAGGGATAATTAATGTAAAATTAAATTATGGATAACTAGGCAAGGAGTTAATAATAAAATGGCTGATATTAATTTACAGATAAATAGGGGTAGGCTCTTGTCTGAACTAGAAACAATTGGTAACTTTATTGTTTATAATGATGTTAATATTAATAGATATAATATAAACGGTTTTTTAAATTTTAATGCTGCTTCATTAAAATTATTTGGTATGGCGATAGATCCAAGTATCATATTAAAATATAGACCAGATGTTTTTAATATTTATAAAAAAAGTCAAATAAGAGAAGTAGATAAATTTTATGAATTTTTAATAAATAATAAGGAATTACTACTAGAACTATTTAAAAATGCAGAAGATTTTTTTGTAAATGATATAAATTTTCAAGAATTTCCATATTATGATTGTTTTAGAAATTATAATGAGCAATCATTTAAAGACTTGGTATTAAGCTTTTATTCTCAATATTCAGATAAATATTATAATATAGTAAAAAAATATTTTGATGAGAATAGAATTCAAACAGGATATGATACTAAAGATTTAGCGGCAATGTATATACATTCAAAACTGATATCATCTGGATATATATTTTTAAAAGATGCTAAAGCAGATTCTCGTACAGCTGCTAGTCTTGTACACGAATTAGGTCATGCAATAAGTGCAGAGACTTTTGTATTTCCACAACAAAAAAATTTAGGAATATTTGAAGATCCATACTCAGAAATACCATCAACTTGCTTTGAAAGCTTATTTACTCAACAATTAATAGATAAAAAGATAGATTATACTGGTGGATTAGTACTTATGAATCAATTATATATGCAGATATACAATTCTTCAATCGTTAATTCATCATTACTTACAATGAGCGAATACGCATATGATGAAGATGGAAAACTATATTATAGTATAGTTGATGATAATGATGAAATAATAGAAATAGATAATTATCCTATTAGAGATTCTTTAATATATGGTCTTGGACATATAATTGCAATTTATTTTGATAAATTAGATAAAAAAGATAGAATACAATTTTTAAAAGCTTATAATGATATTATAACAAGTAGAAAAGAGTACTCATTTGAAGAATTAATTAAAAGACTTGGAATATCACCAAATGATTTTGTTAAGTTAAAATATATAAAAGAAAACATTAAAGAAAATGACATTAAATTGAGAAAAAGATTTAATTATCATTCATGAGAGGTAATTATGGCACAAATAGATTTACAATTAGATAAAGATAGATTTTTAAATGATATTTTAAATATGGCTAATTTTATAGTTAGTGATGTTAGAGGTTATAGTAGATACCATTTTTCAGAATTTTTATCGATGAATCAAATATCAGATGAATTATATGGAATTTGTATAGATGATGAGGATATATTAAATTTAAAACCTCATCTTGTAAATAAACTAAGAAGAAGTCAAGATGAGGAATATGATAAATTTTGTTATTTTGTAGGTCAAAATACCGACTTTTTATATGAGCTATTTAAAAATACTGTTGAATATTTTAATAAAATAAATTTTGTCCCATTTAATTTTAATGATTGTATTAGGAGATTTAGTCAAGAAGATGGAAAAGGAATTATACTTGATTTTTACTCTCAATATTCAGATAAATACTATAATATAGTAAAAAGATATTTTGATGAGAATAGGATTGAATCTGGGTATGAATTAGGACCTTTTTTAGCAGCTATGTTTGTTGGAGCAGTTCCTATCAAATCAGGATACATATTTACTAATGAAAAAGTAATAAATAGTAAATTTTTATCTACTATTGTACATGAATTTGGTCATGTAATAGATGCTGAAACTTTTACATTTCCACAACAAAAAACTCTAGGTATTTGGGAAGATACTTTATTAGAAATACCATCAACTTGTTTTGAAAATATATTTGTTCAGCAATTAACTGATAAAAGAATAGACTATACTGGTGGATTATTATTGAATAATGCAATATATTTAGATTTAAAAGAATCATCAGAAGTATTATTAGAAACATTAAAGAATGAAAGTTATTGTATTGATGATGAAGGAGATTCTCTTATAACTACTAAGGACGAAAATGATCAAGAAGTAGAAATGTTTTTACCATTTAGAGAACCACTTATTTATAGTCTTGGAAATTTATTTTCACTTTATTTTAAAGAATTAGAAAAGAAAGATAAAGTAGCATTTTTAAAAGCATTTAATAATATAATAACTAGTAGAAAAGAAGATTCATTAGAAAACTTAATTTGTAGATTAGGAGTTACTCCTCAAGATTTTGCTACTTTAAAATATGTAAAAAGTGATATAGAAGAAAATACTATGAAATTAAAAAAAAGATTTAATTATCATTCATAAAATTAAATCTTTTTTATATGTTTTAATATGAAAGATTATTTTAAATATATTTTTATGCTTGCTATAGTTTTATTTAGTTTTTATTATACTGATAGAGTATTTGAATTTTCTCTTAATAATAATACAATACTAGCATCTATTAATGAATATGCACAAGAAAATGATACTAAATGTATAGAGGGTTCTATAAATGAAAATGGTATTATTCTTGGATTATCTGGATTAAAAGTAAATAAGAATAAGAGTTATTCAAATATGAAAGGTAATGGATTTAAAGATGAATTAATTGAATATGAAAAAGAAGAGTGTATATTGAGTAAAGAAAATAACTTAGATAAATATATTATTTCGGGAAATAATATCAATAAAAATATTAGTTTAGTAATAGATATAGTAAATCAAAAATATTATGAAAAAATGATAGAAGTATTTGAAAATAATAATATAAGTTATAATTTACTTGTAAATGATAATTTTAAAAATAATGAATATGAGACTATACTTTATAAGGGTGATAATATTAAATCTTTTAAGAAACAATATAATAATATTTATTGTGTTAAAACAAATGATTATGAAATAATAAATGATTGTAAAAAATATAAAATAAATAGTATTAGAATGATAAATTATATAGATAATAAGTTATATACAAATATAAAAAAACTCCTTAATAATGGTAATATAATATTTATTAAAGAGTCTAATTTAAATTTAGATGAACTTGAAATAACTTTAAAGTATATAAATTCAAGAGGATTTAATATAGTTGATATTAATGCTTTACTATCTTAATATAAATTTAGTATTATCCTCAATAGTTTGTGGGCTAATAATTAATTCATTATAATTTCCTCTTGAAAATAACTGATAATTAATTATTTCAAAAGCATTTTCAATTATTTTCTTTATACTTCTAGCTCCAGCGCCAAGTTCAATTGCTTTTTTAGCAATAGCCTCAATTGTACCTTCTTCATATATAAAGTTAATTCCCATATTTTCAAGTAAATATTTATATAGAAGCAGATAACTTTTATCGGATTCTTGTATAATTCTACAAAATTCTTTTTCACCAAGACTATTCATAACAACTAATTTATTTCTACCAAGAAATTCTGGCATAACTCCATATTTAATTAATGTTTGATCAGTATAGTTTGATGAAGTTTTATTTTGTTCTTCTTTTTCTTCATCACTTATAAATCCAAGAGTTCTTCTTTTTTCACTTAATTTATCTATTCCAGAAAATGCACCACTTACTACAAAAGTTATAAATGATGTATCAATATCAAATTTACCTTCTTTTCTTTCAATATGATATACATGTCCTTCAGACATTTTTAATAAAGAATCTAATACTGCTTTAGTATATATTTCTGTTTCATTTCTTGAGGATATTTTCTTATCAATCTCATCAATTAATATAATACCTCTTTGTGCTTTTTCAATATTTTTATCTGCGCTTAAGTACAAATTATATAGCATATCAGTTACATCTTTTCCTTTAAATCCATTAGCAGTATATTCAGTTGAGTCTTCCATAATTAAAGGAAGTCCCGTTATTTTAGAAATGCATCTAAATATTTCAGTTTTTCCAACACCAGTTGGGCCACATATTAATAAGTTATCTTTTAACTTTGGATCAGTAATTCTTTGATTTTTTGTAATAGATGATGAAATAGATTTGATTTGACTATCTTGGCATATAACTGTTTTACTAACTTGATTATATATATCATCAGCATATAATTGATTTTGAGTATCAAATATTACTGGAATATCTTTAAATCTTATTTTAATTAAATCTTTTGCTTCTTCGACTTTTTCATATTCATTTGATAATACATTTTTTAAATCTTCTATATTTGAAGTATATATTGATATTATTCTATTTGGATCTTTTGGGTCTACACTATATGTTTTTAAATTTACTGATCCTTTAGTATATATTTGAAATAAATAATATTCTTTTAATAATTCTTCATCTTTTTGAAGCGCATATAATTTACGATTTCTTTCATGAGAGTCTAGAGTGTCTGTATAAATTGTAAATGCGTAAGCATATTCATCATCTAAACAAAAAACATCATCTATGTATCCATATGTATTTCCATCATCAGCAACAAAACAAACATTATTCATAGAATCTAATATTTCATGTCCTTTTTTAAAACCAACTAGTTCATATACATATGAAATTGTGGTATCATCTTCTTTTATTTTATTTCTTTTATAGATAAAAGATATTGCTTTAACTTCGTCTTTTGTATTTTCTACTTCATCCATTTTGACACTTCCTTTAAATTTGTAATTTATTATATGTGAATAGTTAATTTAAGTCAATAAATAATTATTATAATATTGAAAATGTATATAAAAAAATATATAATAAACTTGTAAAAAAGTTGGTGTTAAAAATGTTAGAAAAAACAAAAAAAATATTAATAGGAGTTAAAAATAAATTAAAAAAATTAAATAAAAATATAAAGATTATTACTAAAAACACTAATAAAACATATGTTATAATACTATTAGATATTTTGTTGTGTAAAATACTATATAATACTTCTTCATATGAATATAGAATATATGAATTTTATAATATCAATCATAATAAGAGAAAGACATATCTTTCTAAATATAGATATGAATTAAAAAGAAAAATACATAATAATAAAAAAATATTAAATGTAATTAATAATAAAGAAAAACTTAATTTAAGACTAAAGAAATTTTTAAATAGAGAAGTAGTAAATGTTAATGAACTTAGTTATAAAGAATTTGAGAATATAATATTTGAAACTAAAAAAATACTATGTAGAAGTATTAATTCAAAATTTATTGATAGTTATAAAGTATTTAATTTAGAAGATTTTAGAGGACCTGGATTTATTTTAGAAAAGATAAAAGATGATAAACTATTGCTTGTTGAAAAGTTATTTAATCAAAATAAGACATTAAATAAAATATCATCATCACTAGTACTTATTAATGTTACGACTATTTCTAATGATAATAAAAGTGAAGTATTATCTTTAACTATTAGTTTTAAAGAAAATGATAAGATAATAAAAGGATTTATTGATAGTAAAACTATGTGTATTAAAGGTCATTTAAGATGTAATAATGAAATATATAAAGAAGAAGTTATACCTTATAAAATACCTCATTTAAAAGATATAATTACCTATGCCAAGAGTATTTCTTTAGAGTTAAGTGAACAAAAAGAAGTAGAGTGGAGTTTTGCTCTTAGTGAGAGTAATAATATATATTTAGTTGATGCGAATATATGGGATGATTATGAATTTATACAAATAAGAGAATACTTAAATAATAGTATTGGTATACTTCCTAAATATAAAAATATTTTATTAAATTTAAAAGAAGATTAATCAAAATCTTCTTTTTTATACCATATTTTTAAATTTTTCTCTTTCTTTAATAGTTGAATTCTTCAATAAAGAAGATGCTCTTAGAATGGTAGTTCTTCCAAACTTCTCATTAATTTTATCTATTATTTCGTAATATTCATTATTATCTTTTTTATCTTCTATATTATATATGCTTAATTGTGTATTATTTCTCTTTATTAGTCTTGAATATGCGATACTTACTTTTCTTACTGGTAAATCATCAATATTTTTTTCGTAAATATATTTAAATATATTAAATATTTCATCTCTGTCATCTGTACTTATGTTAAGTGATATTGATTGATGAAAGCCTAAGTGAAAGTCTCTTGAATAGGTTATACCAAGATGAACAAGTTTAGTAGTTAGTTTCATTTTTCTTAGTTTCTCATTTAATAAATCATTCATTTCTTTTACTATCAATAATACTTCATCTATATTATAATCTCTATTTAATATTTGACTCATGCTCATTGATTTATCTTTTTGTTTTGAATTTAATTCTTTAATAGTAGTAAAATCTATCCCATTGGCTTTACACCATATATCATTTCCCATAACATTACCAAATCTTTTAATATAAAAGTCTCTTGAATAATTATTTATATCTTTTACTTTTTTAATACCAAGATTATTTAATTTACGTTTAAGACTATTACCAATTCCCCAAACTTTATCTATTGGTTCGATATTCCAAAGTTTAGTTTCTATATCTTTAAATGTCCACTTAGCAATACAATCTTTGTTATGTTTAGCTTCCGTGTCCATTGCTACTTTAGCTAAAAATATATTAGGACCAATTCCAGCGGTAGATGTAATACCTGTTTTTTCTTTGATTCTATTCATTATCATTAATGCTATTTCATAATCGGTTTTATTATAATATTTTAAATAATCCGTTGAATCTATAAATACTTCATCAATAGAGTAAACATGAATGTCATCTTCACTTATAAATTCTTTGTATATATCTAGTATTTTATTACTATATTCTTCATATAATTTCATTCTAGGTTTTGCATAAATAATTTTAATGTTTTTTGGTAGTTCAAAAACTCTACATCTAGAACTTACACCAAGATTTCTAAGATAGGGGGATACTGCTAATGTCATAGCGCCATTACCACGAGAAGTATCAGCTACAACTAGTGGTACTTTAAATGGATCATATTTTCTATTAACACACTCAACTGATGCAAAAAAACTTTTTAAATCAATACTGATAATATGTCTTTCTTTCATACAAACAACCTTTCGTATAAAATATAACATATATTAATGTAAAAAAAAAGCGAACATTAAAAAAAAGTAGAAAAACTACTTTTTAGGTGTAAATCTTATAATTTTACATACATGAGTAGTAGGAATAGTACTTTTTAATTTTTGTATTTCTTCTTCTTTAGAACTTGAATATAATCTATCTTCGTTTCTATAGGCTTCACATATATGATCTATTGTTACTTCATCACTTTCATATAATGCTGCTATTGCATATGCTTCTTTTACAATATCTAATACTAATCTTGGATTACTTGATGTATCATTATATTTTCTATATTTTTTATTAGTGGCATTAATTAACCATCGAATTATTATATCTATATTTTCATCTTTTATTTTAGAATCGCTAATAATATTATATTTATTAATTAAATCATCTAATATCGTATATAAAACATCTTCACTAGGTTCTTCTATTTCTACTTTTTTAAATCTTGTTTTAAAGGCTTGATCACTAGCAATATATTTTTCATACTCTTCACTCGTAGTAGCGCCAATAACTCTTACATTACCATAGTCTATATATGGCTTTAATATTTCAGCTATTGAGTTATTATCATTTTCAGAAGTACCTGCTCCAATAGCTTGATGTATTTCATCTATAAATAATAATATATTTTTATCCTTACTAGCTTCTTTTAAAATTGATTGAAGCTTTTCTTCTAATGTTCCTACATATTTAGTTCCGGCAACTAATGTGGATACTGATATACTATATATTTGTAAGTCTTCTAGTTGCTTTGGAACTTCTTTATTTTTAATTCTATATGCAAGTCCTTTAACAAGTGCTGTTTTACCAACTCCTGCCTCTCCAGTAATTATAATAGACTTATCTTTTTCAGGGTAAAGAAGTATTTGATAAAGCCTTATTATTTCATTATCTCTTCCGATACTTGGATCTTTTAAATAATTATCTTCTGTTAAATTTTCCCCATATTTATTTAATATTTGTGTATTTATATTTTGATTTGGACTCTTTTGCTCAGATGAATTTATCATAAATCTAGCTGGTCCTTCACCTAGTAGAGAAGAAGTTTCTAATGTATAATTTTTTACTGAATTAGATTTTATGTCTTTTAAGGTTAGATTTATTATATCATAACCATAATACATATCTCTAACGCAGTTTAATATTTCTTTAAAACTAGGTTTGCAACGGCTAATATAAATGATTTCACTTTTAATAGGCAATGTTATTTTATCTTTAATATCTTTATCTTTAATACTATTGACACATCTTGATTCATTATTTGTAAAAGTTAAATAATATTTACCATTTTCATAAGTAAATATTACATTATTAAAATCCATTTTTAAACTATCATCCATTTTTGTTAATTCCTCCTTAGTAATTATTTTAATATATTTAATTAATTTATGAATGTGACTTATTTATATATTATACTATAAATAGTAAAGATTTTTTAATCTGTCAAATTGTATAACAATACATATAAATAATACTACTTAATTTATAAAATATTAAGTTATATTAGGCACTTTTCAATCTAATAATTTGATATTGTAACATTTTTTATTAATAGTTGTCTACTTTTTATTCATTTATTGTTTGAAAAAATCAACTGTAATGATA
This sequence comes from Bacilli bacterium, assembly GCA_051872765.1. Lineage (GTDB taxonomy): Bacteria > Bacillota_I > Bacilli_A > RF39 > UBA660 > CAG-1000. The sequence continues at coordinate 11,671 of JBJEED010000079.1, forward strand.
TAATTAAATAAGATAAGAGGTTGATATTATGAGAGACATAAGTATTTTAAAAAGTAATGGGTTTGATATAGATTCAGTTTTTGAAACTTTTGGGGAAATAGAAGTATATGAAGAAATACTAACGGACTTTTATAATCAAGCTAAAGAAAGAGGTCTTAAGATTATAGAGTGCATTAAAAATGGTGATTTAAAAAACTATGCCATCATAGTTCATTCTATAAAGGGAGAGTGCTTATATTTAGGAATAAATAAACTTGCAGATATGTCTTATGAGCAACAATTAAAAGCGGAAGAGAATGATATGCAATTTATTAAAACACATTTTAATGAATATATAGAAGAATTTACAAGAATATTAAATACAATAAAAAAATATTATGGTAAATAAAATTGATTTAATTTAATTATTTTGATATAAAAATGTAAGAGAGGAAAAGAGTAGTTTATGATAAATATATTATCTTTATGTGATGAGCCAGAAATATTAACTGTATTTAAATTAGTAAAAACTGTTTTAGGTTTAGTAAGAGTAGTTGTTCCAATAACATTAATAGTATCTCTTAGTTTAACTTATTTAAGTGCAGTTGCATCAAAAAATGATGATTTAGTAAGTGCTGCTGTAAAGCAATCTGTTGTTAAAATAATAGCAGCAATAATGGTGTTTTTTGTGCCAACATTTGCAAATATTATATTTAGTATAGCTACAAGTGATGATACATATAAAACTTGTCTAAATAATGCAACTACTGAAAATATAATTGCTGCATATGATTCAAGGGCAAATGATTTAGTTCAAAGAGCTAAAGATAATGTGCAATATTATACTTATACGGAAGCATCAAGAGCAGTTAGAAATGTAAGTGATGGTAATAAAAAAGCACAATATGAAAGTGAACTTGCTGATATAAAATATATATTAGAAGTAAAAGAGTTAATTGCTATAGTAGAAAAGAATAAAAATATGTCAGATTATACAAAAGCATCAGAAGCTATAGAAAATATAAAAGATGATTCTATTAGAGAAGAGTTAGAAAATCAATTACAGTCTATTGCTGCGACTATGAATACAAATTATGGAGAGTATAGTAGCCCTGGGGCAATTGATAATGCTTTAGGTCTTCCATACTATTCACAATGTGATTCTAGATGGGGTAATTTGCCATATGATATAGGTGGAGGGCCAAATGGTGGTCCTGCAACACTATGTTCATCAGCTTGTGGTTATACATCTCTTTCAATGGTGGTAGCTGGAATGTCTCGTGATATGACAGTAAATCCAGTTACAATGGTAGAGGGATTAAGAAATATAAGTATTGCATCAGGTGGTATGACTTATAGAGGATATGGTGCTGCTTCTAAAGGTGAGCTTACTAGTAGTAGTTTTCTTTCAAAATATGGTATTAAAGCTAGAACTTTAAGTACTGGTAGTTTTGATACAACAAAAAATAGTATATTGGGAGCTCTTGACTCTAATAATGCTGTTGTTATTTTAGTGCCAGGACATTATATGACTTTATCAAAAGGATTAAATGGTGGAGTAGTATTATTAGATCCATTTACTGGTTGGGGTGATAAGAGAAAACAATCAGGAGAGTATTCGTTAGATTATATATATGATGTGTATGGTGGTATTAATTGGGCTGCCGCATATTCACATGATTAAAGCAGATGGTTCTGCTTTTTAATTATAAAAAAATAGAAACTTTGTTGTTTCTATTCGAATATATCATCTATTTTGTCATTATTTTCTTGAGATTGAACTATCTGTGGTTGTGGCTGTGCATTTTGAGATTGATTTGCAGCTACATTTGAAGTAGTAGTATTACTATTTGTTACATTTGGTATTTGAGTAGTTAACTCAAAATTAGGCATGTTTTCATAATCACTTTCTTTAATACCAGCGTCTTTATCATTAGCAGAATGTATTGCTAAATCATTTTCTAAATCAGCAAGTTTAATAATTTCATCAAATGTTGTTTCACCCAAAGCAACTTTTTCTAAACCATCTTCTAATATTGTATGAGTATTATTTTTACCATAAACTAATTTTCTCATTTCGCTCTTAGGAGCATTATTTGTAATAGCAGTTCTAACATCGTCTGTAATTAATAATACTTCTGCAATAGCAATTCTATTTTTATAGCCTTTAAAGCATTGATCACATCCAGCTTCATTTACATCGTATATTTTATCTAAATTTTTATGTAAAACTCTTCTAAAAATATTTTTTTCATAATCCGTAGTAGGTCTTTCTTTTTTACAATGTGGGCATAATTTTCTGGCAAGTTTTTGTGATATAGCTCCATTTAGTGAAGTACCTATCAAATATCTTTCAACTTCCATATCAGTAAGTCTTTCTATTGTGTTTAATGCACTATTTGTGTGTATAGTTGATAAAACTTTGTGTCCCGTAATAGATGCTCTAACCGCAATTTTAGCAGTTTCACTATCACGAATTTCTCCAATCATAATTACATCTGGATCTTGTCTTAATATACTTCTTAATACACTAGCAAAATCAAGACCGATTTCTGATTGCGCTTGTACTTGATTGATACCTTCTACATCCATTTCTACAGGATCTTCAACTGTAATTATATTAACCTCACGTGTATTTAATTTTTGTAATATAGAGTACACAGTAGTTGACTTACCACTACCAGTTGCTCCTGTTACAAGAACAATACCATTTGGTATATTAATCATTTTCATTATTTTATCATAGTTAGCTTGTGAAAATCCTAGTGATTCTAAACCTTGAGAACTTCTAGAATAATCCAAGATACGAAGAACGACTTTCTCTCCACAATTAGTAGGCAAACTAGAAACACGAAGATCTAGCATTTTTTCACCAATTTTACTTTTAATAGCACCATCTTGAGGAAGTCTTGTTTCCATTATATTCATACTTGCTAGCATCTTTATACGAGAAACTATATTTTTTTTATAATTTCCAGGAACAGTAGAATAATCATATAATATACCATCCACACGCATTCTTATTTTTAAACAATCTTTACTAGGATCAAAATGAATATCACTGGCCCCTTTTCTTACGCCATCTAATAATATCTCATTAGCAATTTCAACTATTGGAATCTTTTCAAAATCAAATTCTTTCATTGAAAACCCTCCTTATTCTATTACTTATTATATAATACATAGTACATTTATTCAAGAATAAAATTTAAATTTTTTGCATGTAAAATACTATTGCTTTATTCATGAAAAAGGTGATATAATTATCACATGATATAGAATAGGAGGGAAGATGAAAAATTATATTGACACTAGTGATTTTTCTAAGGAAGAATTACTTGATATAGCCAATTTAGGTATCCTAATTAAAGCAAATATTAAAGCAGGATATCCATTAAATGTGCTATATCACAAAACTCTTGGTATGATTTTTGAACAATCATCAACAAGAACTCGTGTGTCTTTTGAAACTGCTATGACTCAACTTGGTGGTCATGCTCAATATTTAGCACCAGGTCAAATTCAACTTGGTGGGCATGAATCATATTATGATACTGCTAAAGTATTATCTAGACTTGTTGATATTTTAATGGCACGTGTTCAAAAACACGAATCAATCGTAAATCTTGGTAAATACTGTGATATTCCAGTAATTAATGGGATGAGCGATTATAACCATCCAACTCAAGAGATGGGTGATTTAACTACAATGCTAGAACATTTACCAGAAGGTAAAAGAATTGAGGATTGTAAAGTAGTATTTGTTGGGGATTGTACTCAAGTATGTGCATCTTTAATGATGATTGTAACAAAAATAGGTGGACACTTTGTTCATTTTGGACCACAGGGTTACCAATTAAATGAGCATTTTCAAGAAATCGCTCGTAAGAACTGCGAAATAAGTGGTGGTACTTTTGAAGTTACTGACAATGAAGAATGTTTAGTGGGTGCAGACTTCATTTATACTGATGTTTGGTATGGATTATATGAAGCAGAACTTTCAGAAGAAGAAAGAAAGGGGATATTTTATCCAAAATATCAAGTAGATATGGAAATGATGAATAAAGCAGGAGCAAACTGTAAATTCATGCATTGCCTACCAGCTACTCGTGGTGAAGAAGTTACAGATGAAGTAATGGATTGTGATAGATCTATTGTCTTTGATGAAGCAGAAAATAGACTTACAGCTATGAGAGCTTTACTTGTATACTTTATGGGTAAAAAAGATGAAACAATTAAAATATGTAAGAAAAATTTAGGGATTTAGGAGCAAATAACAATGGCAAAGAAAAAGAAAAAATTTAAGTTAGTTGATGCTGTTCTTGCAACTGTTTGTATAACATTAGTTGCTGAGAGCGTAGCACCAACAGCAGCTATCGGAAATACACAATATTTCTGGTGGATATTCCTTATTTTAGGATTTTGTTTACCATATGGTTTAGTAACTGCAGAACTTGGTTCTACTTTTGTTAGTGAAGGTGGAATGTATGATTGGGTTAAGAAAGCATTTGGTAAAAAAATGGCTTCTCGTGTTGCATGGAATTATTGGATTAATTTTCCATTATGGATTGCATCATTAGCAGTAGCTGTTACTGATGTAGTAGCTGGTATATTTGATATTGAATTATCTCTTATTTGGTTACTTATTTTACAACTTGGATATACATTTATAGTTACTATTTTAAGTACTCAAAGAATTGGTGAAAGTAAATGGGTTGTTAATATTGGAACTTTCTTTAAAATAGGTTTCATGGTTGCACTTGGTTTACTTGGAATTTATGTTTATATTAAAACAGGAGAAAGTGCTAATCCAATTCAAAGTGTAAGTGATTTATTACCAACAATGGATTTAGCAAGTTTATCATTCTTATCAATTATAATATTTAACTTCTTAGGATTTGAAGTTGTAGCAACATTTACAGATGATATGGAAAATCCTAAAAAAGAAATACCAAAAGCATTAATAATAGGTGGTGCTTTAATGGCATTATTTTACATCTTACCAGCAACTGGTATTAATATTGCTATGAGTGTTGAAGATGCTGAAGTAGCAGGAATCACAGATTCATTTGCTATATTATTAACTTCTCTTGGTGTGAGTTCAAATGTAATTAGAGTAATAGTAATTGCTGTAGGATTAATGTTTATTTATACAATGGTTGCTAATATTGTTTCATGGTCATTTGGTGTAAATAGTGTTGCTAAGTATTCTGCTGATGATGGTGGACTTCCAAAATTATTTAGTAAAACAAATAAAGATGGCGTTCCATATATGGCTGCTGTTATGAATGGAGTTGTAGCTGCAGTAATCGTTATATTTGGTATAATATTAGGACAAGTTGGTAGTGAAAGTGCTAATAACTTATTCTGGACATTCTTTAGTTTAAGTTTAGTTACACTATTAATTAGTTATATGCCAATATTCCCAGCGTTCTTGAAATTAAGAGAAACAGATAAAACTGAAAGACCATATAAAGTTCCAGGAAATAAATTAGTATTGAATATTATTACATGGTTACCATTTGTTTTATTAACATTATCTGTAATATTTACACTATTTATAGACTTTACTTGGGATTCAATTAAAGCAAATTTACCATTAATAGTGGGAGTTGTAGTTTCATTAATAATTCAAGAAGTTTTAGCATCTAGAGTAAAAAATAATTAATTAAATAAAAATTTATATTTTATGAAAGGAAAAAAGAATGAAGAAATTAGATACAATACCAAGTGCAGATGGATTTAGAATGCCTGGTGAATTTGAACGTCATTCAGGAACATATATGATATGGCCTGAAAGACCAGATAACTGGAGATTAGGTGGAAAACCTGCTCAACAGGTATTTACTAAAGTTGCTAATGCAATTGGTAGATTTGAGCCAATAACAATGTGTGTATCTCGTGGACAATATGATAATGCTAGAAATATGCTAGCAGATTATGTAAAAGTTGTTGAAATGAGTAATGATGATTCATGGATGAGAGATTGTGGTGCTACATTTGTTATTGATGATAAAGGAAATAAAAGAGCAATTGATTGGGCATTTAATGCATGGGGTGGTCTTGTAGATGGATTATACTTCCCATGGGATCAAGATGATAAAGTTGCTATGAAGATGTGTGAGCTTGAACAAGTAGACAGATATAGATTAGATGACTTTATTTTAGAAGGTGGTTCTATTCATGTTGATGGTGAAGGAACATTACTTACTACTGAGGAATGCTTATTATCAGAAGGTCGTAATAGTCATTTAACAAAAGAAGAAATTGAAAAAGTTTTATGTGATATGTTAAATGTTTCTAAAGTATTATGGATTAAAAATGGAATTTATAATGATGAGACAAATGGTCATGTAGATAATATTTGTCAATTTGTTAAACCTGGAGTAGTTGTTCTAGCATGGACTGATGATGAAAATGATCCCCAATATGCTATTAGTAAAGCTGCATATGATTATTTAAGTAATGAAACAGATGCTAAGGGTAGAAAATTAGAAATACATAAAATGTATACACCAGCTCCTATTTTAATTACTAAGGGTGAGAGTTCTGGAGTAGATGCTGTTGATGGCACTCTTCCTCGTAAAGAAGGAGATAGGTTAGCTGCTTCTTATGTAAATTATTATACTGGAAATGGCTTTGTAGCATTACCTATATTTAATGATCCTAATGATGAAAAGGCAATAGCATTATTAAAAGAACTATATCCAGATCGTGAGATAGTTCCAATTTATGCTCGTGAAATCTTACTTGGTGGAGGAAACATTCATTGTATTACTCAACAAGTACCAGATGTTCAAGTAAAATAGTTATTAGAGATAACTTTACTTTGAAAGTTATCTCTTTTTTGTTATTTATTATTCTAGTTTTCATATTTTTATGCTATACTATATTTAATAGGATATAAGAGTATGAGGGAGGAATTATAATGAAAAAACGTATAGTTATAGCTCTTGGTGGTAATGCTCTTGGTAGTACACCAGAAGAGCAATTACAATTAGTTAAAACTACAGCGAAAAGTATCGTTGATTTAGTAGAAAAAGGAAATAAAGTAATCGTGACACATGGTAATGGACCACAAGTTGGTATGATTAATCTGGCAATGGAAGTATCTCACGAGGAGATTGATTCACCTGAAATGCCATTTGCTGAATGTGGGGCGATGTCTCAAGGATATATAGGCTACCATTTACAACAATCTATTCAAAGAGAACTTGTAAGAAGAAAAATAAATAGAGATTGTCTTACAGTAGTTACTCAAGTTGAAGTTGATAAAAATGATCCAGCATTTAAAAATCCAACTAAACCAATTGGAAAATTCTATACAAAAGAGGAAGCTCTTAAGATAGAAAAAGAAAAAGGTTATGTAATGAAAGAAGATGCAGGACGAGGATATAGAAGAGTAGTTGCATCACCAAAGCCAATAAAAATAGTTGAAATTAATACTATTAAACATCTACTTGATAAGGGTAATATTATTATTGCTTGCGGAGGTGGAGGAATTCCTGTTGTTAAAGAAAGAGGAGGCTATAGAGGTGTAGATGCAGTTATTGATAAAGATAGAACTAGTTCAAGACTTGCATGTTCACTTCAAGCTGATATTTTCTTAGTATTAACAGCGGTAGATGAAGTAAGTATTAATTATAATGAAGAAGATGAACAAAAAATTAGAGAAATGACTATTAAAGAAGCAAAAGAATTTATTAAAGATAAAGAATTTGCAGAAGGAAGTATGTTACCTAAGGTAGAGGCGTGTATTGACTTTGCTTCATACACTAAAAAAGGTTATGCGATGATAACATCACTTAAAAAGGCAGCTTCTGCATTAGAAGGAAAGACAGGTACTATAATTAGAAAATAATAAAGAGGTGCACTTATGGATAAAAAAGTTATAGTAAAATTAGAAGATTTTGAAAAAAACTATGGCGAAAAAACAGTAATTAAGAATTTAAATTTAGAAGTTTATGAAGGAGAATTTTTAACTCTTTTAGGATCAAGTGGATGTGGTAAAACTACTATACTTAGATGTATATCTGGATTAGAACTTCCAACAAAAGGAAAGATATATTTAGATAATGAAGATGTGACTTTCAAAGATCCTCAAAAAAGACATGTAAATACTATATTTCAAAACTATGCTTTATTTCCATTTATGAGTGTTAAAGATAATGTGGCTTTTGGTCTTAAGATGAAAAAAGTAGATGAAAAAGAAATAGAAAAAAGAGTATCTAATATGATAAAATTAGTTCATTTAGAAGGATATGAAAATAGAAAGCCAAAAGAATTATCAGGTGGTGAACAACAAAGAGTATCTATTATAAGAGGACTTATTAATAATCCTAGAGTTTTATTATTGGATGAACCACTTAGTGCGCTTGATTTAAAATTAAGAAAGAAAATGCAAATAGAACTTAAACATCTTCAAAAAAAACTTGGAATTACATTTATATATGTTACTCATGATCAAGATGAAGCGCTATCTATGAGCGATAGGATTGTTGTTTTAAATAAAGGTAAGATAGAACAAATAGGTACTCCGTTAGAAGTGTATGAAAATCCTAAAAGTGAGTATGTTGCTAATTTTTTAGGTGAAGCTAATATTTTCAAAGGAAAAGTTATTAAAAATGAAGATAATAAAAGTATTATTGAAACAGACAATAAAGAATTTATTACAGTAGTAGGCGATTATCCAATAGATAGTAAACTAAGTGTAGTTGTAAGACCTGAAAATATTAAATTAAGTAAAACTGAGCGTAAAATGAATTGTATTAAGGGCGTAATTAAAGATGAAATATATGATGGTAGTGTGACTAAATTAATTATTAAGACTGAAAATGAAACAATTAAACAATTAACAATAGGTAATGATAGGCCATTTAGAGAAAATGACGAAGTATTTATGTATTGGACTTTAGATGATTGTGTAATTATGGGAAGTGCAAAAGATGAAAAAAAATAATTACTTAAGGGCTATTTTTGTATTTCCTTTAATTATATATTCTTTATTTTTAATAGCATTACCTTTATTATATATATTTATTATTAGTTTTTTTAAGAGTGATTCTTATGGTGGTATGATTGAAGAGTTTACTCTTATGAATTATATCGATTTATTTGATGCAGTGTATGTAAAAATATTTTTACAATCTTTTTTAGTAGCTATTATTACTACAATTATTTGTATTTTGATAGCTTATCCATTTGTATTAGCGGTATGCCATAAATCTAAGAAAACTCAAAAAATATTCATGACAATTGTTATGTTACCATTTTTAACAAATTCTTTAATTAGAATGTATGGATGGATAGTTTTACTTAGAAAAAGTGGCATTATAAATGAGATTTTATTAAGATTAAGTATAATAGAAAGTCCATTATCACTAATGTATAACTTTGGAGCAATAATAGTTGGTATGGTATATACTTTACTTCCATTTATGTTACTTCCTTTGTATAGCAGTGTATCGACGATTGATAAATCATTATTAGAAGCATCATATGATCTTGGTGCGAGTAAATTTAAAACATTTAAAAATATAATATTACCTCAAACAATTCCTGGATTATTTAATGGTGCATTAATGGTATTTACTCCTGCTTTGGGATACTTCTTTATAGTAGATATACTTGGTGGAGGTAAAATAATGATACTTGGAAACCTAATTAAAAATCAATTCTTAACAGCTCGTAATTGGCCATTTGGAGCAGCTATATCAATATTCTTAATATTTATAACATTCCTATTAATATTAGTATATAAAAAACTTGGTGGTAAGATGGATGACTTAGGAGGTGCTTGATGAAAAATAATAAGTTTTTAGATAATCTAATAATAATTTTAGTATTTATATTTTTATTCGCGCCTATAGTTGTTCTTATATTATTTTCATTTAACACATCAAAAATGAATATCACATTTGAAGGTTTTACATTAGAGTGGTACAAAAAATTATTTGAAAATCCTACTTTATTAGATGCACTTAAAAACACTTTAATAGTAGCATTTACTTCTACTATTGTATCCACTATTATAGGAACCATATCAGCTTATGGAATTAAAAAATATGATTTTAAAGGTAAAAATATAATAAATGCTTTAATATATATACCAGTAGTTATTCCAGAGATAGTACTTGGTATATCACTTCTTTGTATATATACTCTTGCAAAATTGGAACTTGGTATGTTTACTTTAATACTATCTCATATATGTTTCTCAATACCTTTTGTTATTATAAGTGTTAGAAGTGTACTTGATTCTCTTGATGATAATTTAGAAAATGCAGCATCTGATTTAGGTGCTAGTCCAATTAAAATATTCTTTAAGATAATATTACCTTCTATTATGCCTGGTATATTAAGTGGAGCACAACTTGCATTTACATTATCACTAGATGATGTGGTAATTAGTTATTTTGCTGCTGGTCCTGGAAGTAATACACTACCACTATATATATACTCACTTATTAAAACTGGTATAACACCAGATGTAAATGCTTTAATTTCTTTAATGTTACTTGTAGTATTCTTAATACTTACTATATCAGCTTTTATAAGTGTTAGAAAATTAAGACAGGAGGCTTTATCATGATAAAGAAAATAATAGTTATTTTATTTATGATTATGCTTTGTTGTGGGTGTAATAATCAAGAAGAGCGTACTTTAAACGTATTAAACTGGTCTAGTTATATACCAGATGAGGTAATTAGAGATTTTGAGCGTGAAACATCAATTAAAGTTAACTATTCAACTTATTCATCTAATGAAGAATTGCTTGCTAAAATAAGCAGTGTAAAAGAAGGTACTTATGATTTAATATTTCCAAGTGATTATATGATAGAGATTATGAAAAGTAAGGGTATGATAGAAACTATTGATAAAAGTAGATTATCAAATCTATCAAATCTTAATAATAATTTTTTAGGTCTTAGTTACGATAGTGGAAATGATTATTCTATTCCTTTTTTAGCAACATCAGTAGTTATTAGCGTTAATACAGATAATATTAAAGAAGATATTGTATCATATAGCGATTTATTAAATTCTAAATATAAAAATGATATAGTATTAATAGATGATCAGAGAATTATAATTGGTATGGCGTTACTTGCTTGTGGATATGATATGAATACCACAAATGAAGAAGAGTTAAATGATGCTTATTTATGGCTAAAAAAATTAAAACCAAATATTAAAGCATATGATAGTGATTCACCTAAAAATTTTTTAATTAATAATGAAGCAAATATTGCAGTTCTTTGGAATGCTGAGGGAGCCATTGCATCAAATACTAAAAAAAGTATTAAAAATATATTTCCAAGTGAAGGTTTTGCTCTTAGTATAGATAATTTTGCTATACCAAGAGGTGCTAAAAATAAAGACGAATTATATGAATTTATGGATTATATTTTAGATGCTCAAGTTATGGCTAAGATAATTGAGTCTTATCCATATAAAACTGTAAATAAAAAAAGTGAAAAATATTTAAGTAGTGAATATATGAACAATAATGCAGCAAATATATCTGATGCTATACTATCGGATGGATATTTTGTAAAAAACATAGGGGATAAAATAAAATTATATGACAAATTATGGGCAAAGATTAAATAGAATAATTGTTATTAAAAGTGATTTTTGATATACTTATTTTATCATAGGAGATGATAATATTGAATAAGAAGGGCTTTACATTAACTGAATTAATCGCAGTAATTGCTATACTTGGCATATTAGCATTAATCGCAACACCGGCAGTTTTAATAATTAGAAAAAATGTCTTATTAAATACATTAGATAGCAAAATAAGTCAAATAAAAAATGCTGCGGAAGATTATGCTAGTAAATATATTATGGAAATACCAAGTCCAGTTACAATAATATGTAACAGTGGTGAAGAATGTAGAGATGATGAAAATAATTCCTATATAGAAAATGAAGATTGTTTAATTGTTTTAGTTAGAACATTAGTATCTAGAGGATATTTAGCTGGAGATAAAGATGAAAAAGAAATACTTACAAATCCTATTGATGGTAGTTCTTTAAATAACTTAAAAGTTTGTATTAGATATAATAATAATGAAGCAATGAGCAGAAAAGTATTCTCGTATATAATAAATGAGGATAAGATTACAGATTGGGATAATTATAAATAAGTAAGGTAGTAATTATGAGATTAAGTAATAGTTTTTTTATAACTAGGAGAGAAGTTCCAAAAGATGAAGTTAATATTTCATCTAAATTACTTGTTAAAAGTGGAATGATAATGAAACTTGAAAATGGTATTTATTCATATTTACCATTTGGTTTTATGGTACTTGAAAATATAAAAACTATTATTAAAGAAGAATTAAATAAAATAAATGCTCATGAACTATTGACACCTACATTAGTAAATAGTGAAGTATTTGAAAAAACTGGTAGAGATAAATTATTGAATAATGAAATTTTTAAAATAGAAAATAGATATAATAAATTATATTCTTTATGTCCAACTAGTGAAGAAATATTTACATCACTAGCTAAATATAAAATAAATAGTTATAAAGATTTGCATTTTACTCTATATCAAATAAATAATAAGTATAGAGATGAGCAAAAAGTAGAATTAGGGTTATGTAGAAAAAAAGAATTTTTAATGGCAGATGCATATAGTTTTGATGCTAATGAAGCTGGATGTGATGTCAGTTATGATAAAATTTATCAAGCGTATATAAAAATATTTGACAGGATTGGTTTAAGTCCAATGATTGTTAGAAGTGATCCTTATTATATGATGGGACTTTCTAGTGAAGAATTTCAAGTAATAAGTGATTATGGAGATAACTTAGTAGTAAAGTGTAATTCATGTGATTATGCTTCTAATATCGAAGATGCTAATTGTAAGAATATTATAAAAGAAAAAAATGAAAAAATAGAAAATATGTCTTTAATTAGAACTACTAATATAAAAACAATAAATGAAATATGCGAATATTTACAAATAGATCCAAATGATATTATTAAATCATTGGTTATTAAAGCAGATGATGAATATAAAATGCTTCTATTAAGAGGTAATAGTGAACTTAATATAAATAAACTAAAAAGATTATTAAAGACAGAAAATATTACAATTCCAGACTCTTTAGAATTAGAAAAAATTGGTACTCATGTTGGGTTTATTGGTCCAATTAATGCTACTATGGAAGTTATTGCTGATAATGAAATAAAAAGTATGATAAATGCTGTTTGTGGTAGTAATAAAAAAAATTATCATTATATAAATGTATTACCTGGTCGCGATTTTAAGGTTAATAGATATAGTGATATTAAATTATTTGATGAAAATAGCATATGTCCTAAATGTAAAAGTAATTGTAGTATAATAAAAGGAATTGAAGTTGGGCATATATTTAAACTTGGAACTAACTATAGTGAATGTTATGATTTAAAATATACTGACGAAGTAAATAATAAAAATTTAGTATATATGGGTTCTTATGGAATTGGTATTGATAGATGTCTGTGTGCAATTGTGGAAGAAAATCATGATGATAAAGGTATAATATGGCCTATGGAAGTATCTCCGTTTAAAGTATGTATAGTAGTTGCTAATACAAATGATAAAGATTGTAGCAAATACGCAGAAAACTTACATGATAAATTAATTAATTTAGGTATAAGTGTATTACTTGATGATAGAAAAGAAACAATAGGTGTTAAATTTGCAGATATGGATTTAATTGGAATACCAATTAGAGTAACAATAGGTAAATATTATGAAAATAATGAAGTTGAAATCAAAATTAGAAATGAAGATGAGACTAGATTAATAAAAGTAGAAAATCTAATAAATGAAATAAAGTATATAATAGAAAATTATAAAAAGATTTAGTGAGAGGGAAGTGAATTTAAATGAAAACTAAAAAAGGATTTACATTGGTAGAATTATTAGCGGTAATAGCAATACTAGCAATATTGGTTATTATTGCAATACCAAATGTACTTAGAATATATAATTCATCCAAGAAAAATTCATTTGTAACTGAAGTACAAACAATATTAAAGCAAACTAGTACAAATTATGTTCAAGATATTATGTCTGATGGATATAGTGAAAAATATATTTATACAAATGTCGATGATTATAGGGATGAAAATACATCTGCAATTATTGAGACTAATTTATTAAATATTGAGACAAATAAAAATTATATTATAGTTTTAGATAGCAATGGGGAAATAAATGAAGTTAAAATTTGGGATAATTCATTTTGTTATAGCAATAAAGGAAATGTAAAATATATAAATGTAAATGTTAATGATATTAATGAAGATATTTGCGAATATAATCATGGAACTCCACATAAATTGACTATTAATTATATTTACTTAGATGGTTCTACTGCATATGATACTTATTCTAAAGATGTAATAGAAGGTAAAAAATTTGATGTAGAAAGTCCTACTATAAATGAATATTATCCAGATAAAACTAAAATAAGTGGTAAGATGGGAACAAGCGATATTAGTTTTACAGTTACATATAGAAAAGGAGAAGCTTGTCAATTTATTGGAACATTGGACGTGAATAGCTTATATGTTGAAGGAATTTATAGTTATTTATATGAAAAAGATGGTTGGAAAGTTTATTTAACTGACAAAAATTCAACTAATGCAATAACACAAGCACCATGTTCCTCAGTGAATGGAAAGCCTATTATTTCTATGGAAAATGCTTTTTCAAGATCCAAAGCTACATCAATAGATTTAAGTAATTTTGATACAAGCAATGTAGTAAATATGAGTAATATGTTTACTGCTAGTGAAGCAAGTGTGATAAAAGGGTTAGAGCATTTAAATACAAGCAATGTAACTAATATGCGTGGTATGTTTTGGGCGAGCAAGGCAACAACAATCAGTGGATTACAAGGATTAAATACTAGTAAAGTAACTGATATGAGTTGGATGTTTTCTTATACCAATGTAGATACATTAAATTTAAATAACTTTGATACAAGTAATGTAACTGATATGGACAGCATGTTTTATGAATCTAAAGTTTCAACATTAAAAATAGATAATTTTGATACAAAAAATGTTACTGGTATGGGATGTATGTTTTCCTACACAAACATAACATCGTTAAATTTAAGTAGTTTTGATACAAGTAATGTAACTGATATGAGAACGATGTTTGCCTATGCTCAAGTGGAAGAATTAGATTTGAGTAATTTTATTACTAATAAAGTAACTGTAATGGAAAGTATGTTTGAAGGTAGTATAATTTCTGTTCTTGATTTATCCTCATTTGATATGTCAAATGTAACTTCTAATGAATTTATGTTTATGAATTCATCAATTTCAAAAGCATATGGAAGAAGTACTGCTGATATTGATATACTAAATGCTACTAGAGATAAACCTAGCGAGTTGGTATTTATATTAAAAGAAGACTAAATTCCGTTTTTTGAATTAAAATTTACTAGACATTTTAATTATTTGGTGTTAAAATGTTAATATCTTTTGTGAAGAAGTAGTAGTGACTGTATTTTATTTTTAAGAGAATTAGTTATTTGGTGTAAAACTAATAAATAAATAGTCATGAATTCACCTTCATGTTAATAAAGAACGTACTTTGGCGTTAACAAATAAAGAGCATAAAATATTATGAATTAAGGTGGTACCGTGGGTAATCTCACCCTTAAGTTATAATATTTTTTTATTGGGAGGAAAAAATGATTGAAAAACTTGAAGAAATTAAATTGAAAGCACTTGATGAAGTAGAAAAATGCAATGATGAGGCATCAATTAATAATGCTAAATCTAAATATTTAGGTAAAAAAAGTGAATTTAGTGAGATTATGTCTTCTATGGGGAAACTTTCTAGTGATGAGAAAAGAGAAGTAGGTGCTAAGTCTAATGAAGTTAGAACAATAGTTACAGAGGCTTTTTCAAATAGACTTAAAACTATTAAAGATTTGGAACTTAATAAAAAATTAGAAAATGATAAAATTGATTTAACATTACCTAGTAAGAAAAGAAAAAGAGGTACTAAACATCCGCTTACATTAGTTCGTGAAGAGATAGAAGATTTATTTATTTCTATGGGATATGATGTTGTTGATGGTCCTGAAGTTGATAGTGATTCTAATTGCTTTGAAATGTTGAATTTACCAAAAGGTCATCCTGCAAGAGATGCTCAAGATAGTTTCTATATAACACAAGAGATGTTGCTTCGTACTCATACTAGTACTATGCAAGTTAGAAGTATGCTTGCAAATGTAGATAAAAAACCATTTAAGATTATTTGTCCTGGTAAAACTTATAGAAGAGATGATGATGATGCAACTCATTCTCATCAATTTTCTCAAATAGAAGGACTTGTAGTTGGTAGAGATATATCATTGTCTGATTTAAAAGGAACATTATTGTTACTTGCTCGTAAAATGCTAGGTAATGATAGAGATATTCGTTTTAGAGCGAGTTATTTTCCATTTACTGAACCTAGCTATGAAGTTGACGTATCTTGCTTTAATTGTAATAAAAAAGGTTGTCCTATGTGTAAAGGAACTGGATGGATAGAAATTCTTGGATGTGGTATTGTTCATCCTAATGTACTTGAAAATTGTGGATTTGATCATAATAAATATCAAGGTTTTGCATTTGGTATTGGAATTGAGAGAGTAGCAATGCTTAAATATGGTATTACTGATATTAGAAATTTTTATACAAATGATTATAGATTCTTGAATAATTTTGATAGAAAGGAGATGTAAGAACATGAAATTAAGTAAAAAGTTTGTTAGTGACTATACTAGTTTAGATAATGTAGATTTTTATGAATATGCAGATGCAATGTTAAAGCTTGGAAATGAATATGAAACTATAAAACCTCTTGTAAATGCATCTAAATTAATAATAGGTGAAGTTATTGAATGTTCTATGCATCCACAAAGTGATCATTTACATTTATGTAAGGTTAATATTGGTAGCGAAGTATTAAATATTGTATGTGGAGCACCTAATGTTCGTGAGGGGATTAAGGTAATTGTTGCATTAAATGGTTGTGCACTACCAGGTGGTACTATTAAAAAATCAGTTATTTTAGGTTGTGAATCAAATGGAATGCTTTGTGCCTTAAATGAACTTGGAATTGAGAGCAAGTATTTAAAAGATGAGGATATTAAAGGTATATGTGAACTTGATGAGCTTGCAATTGTAGGTGAAGATCCTATTAAATTTTTAGAACTTGATGATATGGTAATTGATTTTGAATTAACAGCAAATAGAGCCGATTTACTAAGTATGTTAGGTCTTGCATATGAAAGTGCAATTATTACTGGAAATAGTGTAAAATTACCAAAAATGAATTATAAAGTTAATAATGAAAATATTAATAATAGTTTATCTTTAAAAGTAGATACGCCTAATGTTTATACATTTTTATCTAAAAGAGTAAATAATGTTGAAATAAAAGAAAGTCCTGTATTTATTAAGAATAGATTAATGGCATGTGGGATTAGATCTATTAATAATGTAGTTGATATATCAAACTATGTAATGTTAGAAACAGGTCAACCATTACATTTCTATGATGCAGATTTACTGGGTGATACTATTGGAGTCAGAAATGCACAAGATGGTGAAACATTAGTAACTCTTGATAATAATAAAAGAATATTAAGCAGTGAGGATATTGTTATTACTAATGGAAAAGAACCTATAGGTTTAGCTGGAGTAATGGGTGGTCTATCTACTGAGATTAATGAAAATACTAAAAATGTAGTAATAGAATGTGCTATATTTAATCCAATAAATATTAGAAAAACATCTAAGAAATTACTTAGAAGTGAAGCAAGTATTAGATATGAAAAAGGACTTGATGTAAATAGAACATATATGGCACTTGAAAGAGCTTGCTACTTATTAGAAAAATATGCAAAAGCAAGCGTATGTGATGGTATTATAGAATATAATACATTAGATAGAGAAGACAAAGTAATTGAAATTGAACTTGATAAAATAAATAGTGTTTTAGGATATAATTTAAGTGTTCTTGATGTATCTAAAGTATTTGATAAATTAAACTTTAAATATAAAGTAGTATCTAATAAATTTAAAGTTACAGTACCTACAAGAAGAACAGATATTAGTATTAAAGAAGATTTAATTGAAGAAGTGGGAAGAGTATATGGAGTTGATAATATTGAGGCTACTTTACCTGTATTTGAAAGTACTCCATCAATTCATGATAAAAAAAGTAGAGTTGTAAGAGATATAATGGTTAGTCTTGGATTAAATGAAGTTATAACATATTCTTTAATCAAAAATTCAGATGTATTTAAATTTACTAATGATGAATTTGGTTTAATTAAAGTACTAAGTCCACTAACAGAAGATAGAGAGGTATTAAGACATAGTATATTAACATCATTACTTGAGGTTTATAATTATAATAAAGCTAGAAATATAAAAGATTGTTCTATATTTGAAATTAGTAAATGTTTTAGTTTAATTAATGGAGAATATGTAGAGGAAAATAAATTAGCATGTCTACTTAGTGGTAATTACATGGAAGGTATAGATAAAGAATATTATGATTTTTATACTGTTAAGGGAATAGTAGAAGACTTACTTGATAGTTTAGGATATAAGAATAGATATTCATTTGTAGTAAAGGAATTACCTGATGAGATGCATCCAACAAAAAGTGTATACATTAATGTATCTGGTAATATAGTAGGTTTATTAGGACAAGTACATCCAAGAATTACGAAAGATGAAGTATATGTAATTGAAATAAATTTAGATACTTTATTTGATAATAGAGTTGGAAAAGTAAAATACAAAGAATTTTCAAAATATCCAGGTATTTCTAAAGATTTAGCATTTATATTACCAAAAGATGTAAATAATGAAGATGTAATATCATCTATTAAACAAGCTGGAGGAAAGCTTTTAAAGAATGTTGTAGTATTTGATTATTATGAGGGAGATAAAATAGATAATAATAAAAAATCTATTGCTTATAATTTATATTTTGAAAGTTTTGATAAAACACTAAGTGATGAAGAGATTAATCCATTATTTGATAAAATAATAGAAAATGTCGTAAAAAAACACAATGGAGTATTAAGAGACAAATAGTCTCTTTTTTCTTGATAATATTTTGGTTTAATGATAATATATAGCCTATAGGTGATTTTTATGAATAATAGTTATCAAAAAATAGATGATAAAGGAATAAAAAAAGCAACATGTGAAGAAGATATTGGTTTAATATTAACTCTTCAAAATGAAATAGAAAGTAACAAATTAAAACAATTACTTCTTGAATATAAACTACTTTTATATGGTGATAAAAACATTATTTAGTAGAATTAACAACTAATTTTTTACCAGCATTTATATTTGGTTTTACGACATACTTAGCTTCACTTGGTATAGCTTTTCCAATTACTTTTGCTAGTATGATTACTCTACTACAAAATAAATTAAATTATTATGATACGCTTGAAAATTTAAAAACTAAAAAAGAAGAATTATTAAAAGAAAAGGAGTCTTTGAAAAAATTAATTCAAGTTATGCAAGAAAACTTATCATCTATATGTGAAGATTGTGGATATAGTGAGCAGAGAGTAGAATTAAAAAAAGTACAAAGAAAATAATATTTTAGGCACATTTTATTGTGCTTTTTATTATATAAGAATATATTATATTGGTGAAGTTATAATGGATATTAATTTAATTAAGACATTGCTAATAATTTCATGTGTCTCTAGTGTAATTAGTAGTTCATTTACTCAAAAAATCAAAGGCACATCTTTAATAAAATGTAGTTCATGTTTAATATATATTTCTTTTTTTATATCTATGATATTTGGAATTATATTCACATTAACATTCACACATTATGGTATTATTGAATCTCTTTGGGTAGGACTATTTAGTTTTCTTGGGGCAGACAAGTTGTATAAAATGCTTGAAGATAAAGTGTTTAAATCATATTCTAATATAAATAAAAAATAATTATTTAAAAATAAAACTCTCGAGTCTCGAGAGTTTTATTCATTTAAAAAATACTAGTACTACTACCAAGAATATTTTGTAGTGAAGTTATAAATTCATTAATAGCTTCATCATTCATAATATTATACATAATTTTATTTTGTTCATCTTCACTCATTTCATTTATATTTTTAGCATTTTTAATTTCATCTAAATTAATGATTCCACCTTCAGTTATATTTGAAGTTATAGTTAGAGCTAATAAATTTTGACCTAACATACTAAATGTAATTGTATTTATTTGCTCAATACCATTTTCTTCTTTTATTTGATTGTTTCCGATTATTTTAATTGTCTGACCCATAGTTTCAAGATTAAAATCAAAATTATCATCTTTGGTAATTATTCCATTAAGACTAAATAACTTTTCACTATCTTTTTTATATATTAAATCTATATTATATTCTTCTTCTTTTTCTTCTATAATGATATTTAGTACTTCTTTTTTTTCTTTATTAGAAATTACATTAATTTCATTTATATTTTTATCTTCAATACTACTTATTATAAAATAGTCATTACTTAACTCATAACCAATAATATTATTAAATAAGTCGCAATATACTATATAACTAAAAATTATATTATTATTATCAATATCACTTGATTTTATATCATTTATCAAATTATCTAAATTTGTTTTTATTGTTTCTTTTTCTAAAGAAGTTAATTTAGTTAATTCATTTAATGCTTCATCTTTTTTAAAATCATTACATATTTCAATAATCAATTTTGATAAAGCATCTTCATTATATTCAAATGTTAATTTTCTAACTTTTTTATCTTCACTATTTATTTTTATATTAACATATTCACTTTTTATATCTGTTTTAATAATACTATCTGAAATATTATCAGTAACAATATCTATAAGATAATCAAAATCAATATCTTGAAGTTCATAAAGTTCATTCATTTTCATTTGTAAATTATCAAAATAATAATATATTTCCATAAATTTTTTTAGTTTCATATATAGTTTATTATCATTCATAATCATATCTAATGAAATTATTTCTTTATTATCAGATAAGAATGACATAATTGCTTGCATGTTATTATTTTTATTATCAGTAACACTATCTATTTTAAAATTATATTCTCCCAAAATAGAAGATATTTTTATATCATTTTTAGTTGTAAAAGTATCAGCATTCAATATTTTTTGATAGGTATTATTATTATTTAGTTTAAAAGAGAACAATTCTTTTAAATTACTTTTAACTAACACTATACTCTTAGTCATAGTTCTTTTAGAATTCATATAAAAGAACCCAAATCCAACTAATAGAACTATAATTATAATAATTGTTGGTATTAATAGTTTTTTACTTTTACCAGTAGTTACAACATCATTAAAATCATTATCTACTTCAGTAGTTATATTTGATTTTTCAATATTTATTTGTTGTGAATTTGATTCAATTTCATTTACTAATGATTCAGTCTTTTCAATATTATCACTTTTTAAAGATTCATTTGATGATGAATTACTTTCTAATTCGTTATTTCCATTCATAATCACACCTCTTATTATGTAATTTAATTATAACAATTTTTTGATGAAAAGTCACTATTCTAAATAAAATTATAACTTATTTACAAAAATTATTAATAATTGGAGTTATACAAAAACAATTGATTTATGTTCCAAATTTATTTATAATTAAAATATAATTTAATGGAGGAATAATATGATAGATGAAGTTGAAATTAAAAATAAAATGAATAAGGTTATAGAAACCCTAGAGAGTAGATATACTACCATTAGAGCAGGAAGAGCAAACCCAAATATTTTAAATGGGGTAATGGTAGAGTATTATGGAACACCAACACCAATACAATCACTTGCAACAATATCAATTCCAGAGGCAAGAGTGCTTTCAATTAAACCATTTGATAAATCATCTCTTAAAAATATAGAGAAAGCTATTTATGAGGCAAATATAGGTATAGCGCCTACTAATAATGGAGAAGTAATAATGTTAACTATACCAGAATTAACAGGCGAAACAAGAAAAAATTATGTTAAACAAGCAAGCGTTATGGCTGAAGAGGCAAGAGTAGCTTTAAGAAATATTAGACAAGATGAAAATAATAAAATTAAAAAAAGTGATGATCTTACAGAAGATGAGAAAGAAATGAATTTAGAAATTATTCAAGAGATGATTAATAAATTTAATAAGATAGTTGAAGAGAAATTTAAAGAAAAAGAAATTGAACTTACTAGTATATAGTATACATTTTTAACATTGACATGTAAAAGAAATTCTTATATAATCATTTATAGTAGTGGTGTTTGTTATGAAAATTAAAAAAGGTTTTACATTAATGGAATTATTATTAGTAATGGTTATTGTTGCAGTAATTTTTTTAGTTGGTGCATTTACCGTATTAAATTATTATCAAAAAGTTAAAAAAGATACTTTTTTAACAGAGTCCATGACAATATATAAAGAATCAAAGAAAATGTTTTCATCAGAATATATGAAAGGTAATATTTTAAGTGTTATAAGTACTGATGAGGGTGAAAAAGCTTTAGATCTAACGGATGTATCACTAAAATATTGCGTAAATTTAACAAGTGATGGAGATGTTGAAAAATATAAAATTACTAATGGAATTTATTATATAGAAGGTACTAATAAAGAAGATATTACAGTTAGTAATACAAAATATGGAAATTTTGTAAATAAATTTAATTGTGATTATATATTGGATTCTACTGATTTATTAGAAGAAAAAGTATTACAAATTAGTATTGAATCTAAAGTTGTAAAGGTTATAGAAATATTGTGTAGTATATTTATAATATTAATAGTATTATATTTTGTATTTAGAAGTAAAAATGAAAGGTAATTTAGTAGTAATGTAAAAAATTTAATTTTTAGTAAAAATTAAGAATTTTATGTGTCAATAATTTAGGAAAATGTCTCAAATTTTTTTAGACATTAACGGGAAAATAT
>JBJEED010000080.1:0-1521 GCA_051872765.1 Bacilli bacterium
TGAGTCTGTAAATAATTTTGTGTAAATAAAAAATCTTTCCATGATAAAATAGAAGAAATGGAGAGATTTTTATTATGAAAGAAAATAACAAAGGAAAAGATTTATTAAAAATATTACAAGAAAATTATGAGATTGAAACTGCACAAGATTTATCAAGTGCAATAAAAGATTTATTTAAAGATGCCCTTCAGCAAATGATGAATGCAGAATTTGATTCATCAATGGGATATTCAAAATATGATAAAACAACTGAAAAAACGAACTATAGAAATGGTTCAACTAAAAAGAATTTAAAGAGTGAATTTGGAGAATTTGAATTTGAAACACCAAGAGATAGAAATGGCGAATTTGAACCCAAAATAGTACCTAAAAACAAAAGAGATGTATCAGGTATAGAAGAAAAAATTATTTCATTATATGGTAGAGGTTTATCTACTAGAGAGATAAATGAACAAATACAAGATTTATACGGTATAGAAGTATCTTCTACGATGGTTAGTAATATAACAGATCAAATATTACCAGAGATAAGAGAATGGCAAAATAGACCATTAGATGATGTTTATCCTATAGTATTTATAGATGCAGTACATTTTAGTGTAAGGCAGGATAATCAAGTAGTAAAAAAAGCCGCTTATATTGTGTTAGGAGTTGATAAAGAAGGAAGCAAAGACATACTAGGAATATGGATTGGAGAAAATGAATCAGCAAAGTTTTGGTTAGGAGTATTAAATGATTTAAAAGGTCGTGGTGTAAAAGATATATTGATATTATGTTCAGATGGATTAACTGGAATAAAAGAAGCAATACAAGCCTCTTTCCCAAAAACAGTTCAACAAAGATGTATTGTTCACATAATTAGAAATTCTGTTAAATTTGTTTATTATAAAGATAAAAAGGAATTTTGTAATGATTTAAAAACAATTTATACAGCAAAAAATGAAAAGGATGGATATAATAATCTTCAAAAAGTAAAAGAAAAATGGAAAAATAAATATCCTAATTCACTAAAAAATTGGGAAGAAAATTGGGATGCCATTTGCCCGTTCTTTAATTATTCGGATTCTATTAGAAAGATTATGTATACAACCAATACTATTGAATCATTAAATAGACAATTTAGGAAATATACTAAAACTAAAGCAGTATTTCCTACAGATGATTCATTAATGAAATGTTTATATTTAGCTACTAAAAATATAACTAAAAAATGGACTACTAGATATGGTAGTTGGGATTTAATTTTAGCCGAATTATCTATTATGTTTGATAGTAGAATATAAATAATATTTTTCTTTTTGTTAGACATTGTATTATAACCTGCAAATATAGTAAAGGCTAAATGAACAGCTACGCTGGCCTTGACTATATTCTTGGTTATTATATATAAAAACTAACAAAGAAAAAGTTCTTTGAAATTACAATTAAATATGTTATTATGTAAATAACAAAAAAGAAGTAAGTATTACTTACCTCTAAATCATGGATAGATGCCATTTACACAGATTTCCTTACACTCCC
>JBJEED010000081.1:0-34302 GCA_051872765.1 Bacilli bacterium
CGGACATAGTCCGTGGTTTTAACAAGCTTACAATGATAATTGTAAGCAAATAAAAGGATTGTAATTACAATCCTAAATTATAAACTATTTAATTTGGTTACCAATTAACTCAAATAATTTTAAACAACCATTGTTTTTTAATGTTAAACAAATTTATCTTGAGATGCCCTGCGAATTTGACATATTTTCACAAATAAAGTTTCTGTCTTCTGCTGAGTTATAATAATAATTTTCTCTTCCTACCGCACATTCTCTTAAACCCTCTGCAATTTTGGGATTACTTTCTCTTTGAATCATTTTTTCAATTTCTTCTTGAGATAAAGGTGAAATAACTACATCTTGAGGATAAAGAATACCGCCTGTGTATACTTCCATATCTCTTAAGCCATGTTGTTGATCAAGACGTGTTTTTGCCGAATATATAACTCCTTTTCCATCAACTTCAACAACCATTTGAGCTGTATCTAGTTTTTCTCTTACTAATATAGTTCTTGTTTGATATTTATGATTATTAGAATTTCTTGGAGTATCAAGCATTATACCTTCTTTTACAAAATCAAAACTAAATGGTATCTTACATCTTGAGAATCCCTTATCTTCTCTATCTCTCATTACTCCATTTGATGTATAATATTTTTTACTAGTATGAGTAGAGTTATAACATTCATCAAAATTACAATTAACATTATCAACATAAGATGTATTTGTTGTTAGCGTAATAAAACCATATTTATCAATAGTTGCAATTTCTTCAATTGCACTTTTTTCTCTTACAGTTTTTCCATCAGAAGAAACAAACGGAACATTTTCCTCAGTCCTAACACATGTAAAAGTATTAGGATTAAGGCTAAAAATATTCATTAAGTATTTTCTTCCATCTGATGAAATCCATTCAAAATACATTCCTTTTCCTTCTTGTTTAACCATTACATTTTTAGCTTTATCAAATAAAAATATACCCATATTAAGAATTAAACTTTTTATATTTGATAACGCTGCTTCAAAAGCAGGATTTTCCTTAAATCTTGGATCGACACCTAGTTCAAATAATTTTTCTTCAAGATTTTTACTCAATTCTTCTACACTATAATACATATTATTATAAATCTCCTCTCGTTTAAATTTATTATACAATATTTTTGATTTGATTAAAATATCTATAATTTTATCTATATAATAAATTTAAACAATACTATTTTTATATACATTATTTATTAATATTCAATTTGTGAATATGCTTCATTAATTACTACTTCACAATTATCAAAAGCAAATTTACGATACCCCTCTAGATAATTATATGATTCATTTTTGCTTCTTCCGGGTAATAAATCATAAGCATATAAACTATCAACATAAACTATTTTTCCATTTTTGTAAAAAATTACACTAGCATTTATATCTATAGTTTCATTCGAATTATTAAACATTTGAATTGAATAAATCTTTCCATTATCACTCTTTTTAACTTCAACACTATCAATAAATGACTTTGAACTTGAATAGTCTTTTTGAGCATCTACAAATACTTTATAACTTGCATAATCATCTATTCTATATAATGTTGCTATCAATTTAGCTTTTTGTTTAGCTCCAAAATGTGAAACATATTCTTTAACAGTTTCTAATAAATTATTGTTTTCATCATATAATTCTATAGAAACTTCACACCTTACAGTATCATTATTTAAATTTTCAAGTTCTAAAATAATATGTTTCTGTCCATAAAGTTCTATTGGTTTTTCTTCATGTTTTATATTATCAGAATATTTAATATTTTCTTTTGTTTTTTCAGCAGGAGTAAATATTTCATCATCTTTTTTAAAAACAAATAAACATAATAATACAATAATTATTAATATTGCCACTATTAAAGCAATTATCATTCCTTTATTTTTTGGACTTTTTGACCCTTCAACTACAGGTGATGCTGTATTATTGAACATATTTTGATTTGTAGTTGTATTCATACCATTTCCAACCACATTTTGAGTATTACTCAATTGATCCCCACTATTTGGAACTTGCCCCTGATTAAAATTGTTACTTTCATTCATATTAATTCTCCTATCTTATACCAAATTATAAACATATTATTTTCTTTACTTCAATAAAAATAGCATAATTTTACTTATGCTTTTACATTTAACATATCTAATCTTAATTTATCTGCAATAGTAACAATAAATTCAGAATTTGTAGGCTTTGCTCTATCTATATCAACACTATGGCCAAATATTTTTTCCATTAAATCTATATCCCCTCTTAACCACGCAACTTCAATCGCATGCCTTATCGCTCTTTCTACTCTTTGAATCGATGTATTAAATCTTATTGATATATCAGGATATAATTCTTTAGTTATTCCACCTATAAATCCAGGATTATCATATACCATTAAAATTGCTGTTCTTATATATTGATATCCTTTTATGTGAGATGGTATTCCAAGTTCATGCAGAAGATTTGTTACTTGAATTTGAATTGCTTTATCTGATAATTCTAATAGTCTTTCATTATTTATTTTTGAACTATTAAGTTCAATTATTTTCTTTTTAATATCATTCATATCAAAAGGTTTTAATGCAAAATATCTAACTCCATATTCACTTATTTTCCTAATTACATCTTCTTGATTATATGAACTCATCATAATAACTTGTTTCTTAATATTATTCTCTTTCATATAATCTAATACTCCCATACCATCTTTTAAAGGCATAATTAAATCTAACAATAAAACATCAAATTCCTTAGTTTTTAGCATCTCTATTGCCTCTATTCCATTTGATGCCTTCCCTATTATTTCTATTTCTTTACTACCATTAAAGTACTTCATAATTAAATTTACTAACACTTCATTGTCATCTACTACTAATACTTTAACTTTCATAATCTCTCCTTTTATTCTATTATAATACCAAAATTATATTTTTTTCTACGGTGTAGTATGTCTTTTTTTGTCTTAAATTATCATATTATGTCGAAAAATATAATAATTACATTTTATTTACATTACTATATTTAAAATATACACAAAAAATTATTTTTATGTATAAATTTATTAAAAAAGAAGATTATTCATCTTCTAATATATTACATATTTTCTTTATTTCTTCAATATTGGTACTCTTTTTATTAAGAACAATACCATCAAATAAATTAAACAAACTACTAACATTATTTTCATCAATAAAACCACTATAATAAACATCAACACTAGTATTATATTTATTCTTCATATATATTTTTATTCGACTTACTATCTCTTTTAGTTTATGTAAATCTACATTATTAGTTAAATATTTTGGCTCATATACTATAGATAAGTATTTTAAATAACTCTTTTCTATAGATTTTAAATACATATTAATCTCTTTCTTTATAGAATAAAATGCTCTATTCGTATTTTTACTTTCTCCAATACAAAGTAGTGTATTACATTTACTACTTAATGATTTAAACAATTTTTCCTTTATAATTTCCCTAGTTTCACCAATTATCTTTATTCTTTGATATTGACCAATTAAAGTATAGTTAATTTTCATACTTTTAAGAGATTCTAAATTAATTTCTCCAGAAAAAGCACCTTCTTTAACTGAAAAGAAATTTTCAGTACCAACATTGTATTTTTCATTTTCAAACATACTCAAATATTGAACAGAAGGAAATAATATAAATTCAATATTATTATAATTTAAAGTATCAAATTCTTTTTTAAATTCAACTATTTCATCATACATTAAATAACTCTTATGGTTAAGAATTACTTTTTTCATATATTATTCTCCATTTAATCTTTCTAAAGTTTTAAATCTCTTTCCTTCCAGATACTCCAGTGTAGATCCTCCACCAGTAGATACATAGTAAAGATCTACATTAAAATATTTTGATGATGCGACAACATCACCACCTGCTAAAATTGTATGATATTTTTGTTTACTTAAAAACTCTAAAATTTCTTTAGTACCATTCTCATACTCTTTTTCTTCATACATACCAAGAGGTCCATTCCATAAAACTAATTTACTATTTTTTAATACTTCTTGATATTTCTTTATAGTTTTAGGTCCAATATCATAACCAATATCTTCACTATCTAATTTATCTATATCTTTAATTCCATTTTGCGTAACTACATCAACAGGCATTAAGATTTTATTTTTATTTTTCTTAAGAACTTTAGAAGCATATTCTATATTTTCTGTAGATACAATACTTTTACCAACATTCACACCATCTGCTTTTAAAAAGGTGAAACACATAGCCCCTCCAAGTAATAAATAATCTGATGTATTTATTAGATTATCAATTACTCCTATTTTATCATCAACTTTAGCACCACCTAGTATAAGTGTCTTTTCTTTACTTATTGCCTCATCTAACATATTAGTTTCTTTTTCTACTAAAAATCCAGCATATGATGGAATATATTTTGATACACCATAAGTTGATGCATGGCATCGATGAGCACTTCCAAATGCATCAAGAACAAATATATCAGCAAGCTTAGCCCAATATTTAGATAAAGCTTCATCACATGAACTTTCTAATGTTTTTGGATAATCTTCAAACCTAGTATTTTCAATCAAAAGTATTTCTCCATCTAATAAGTTTTTAATAGTCTCTTCAATAATATTTCCTCTTGTAGTTGGAACAAAATATACAGGAACATTTACCATAGATGATAACTTTCTAGCAACAATACTTAAACTATTTTTTTTCTTATCTTCATCAGATTTAACCCTTCCTAAATGAGATAATAATATAATTTTAGCACCTTTTTCAATTAAGTAATTAATTGTTTCAAGGCTACCAACTATTCTAGTATCATCAGTTATTTTACCATCCTTGATTGGTACATTAAAATCAACTCTAACTAAAACTCTTTTTCCTTTTACATTAACATTCTTTATACTTTTCATTTTTACACCTAACTTTCATTATTTATGTATACAATTGATGCATCTTTTTTTAATTTTTCTAATGTAGTATTCTCAATATTAATATTAAAATCTGTAAAATCATCTAAATCAATTTCTGTTTTATGTCTTTTTTGCTCTTCAGTTAATCCATTATCAAAGTTTGGTCTATTAATATGTATAGTGATTAATTTAGGATATGCTTTTTTAAGATCATATATTTCTTTTTTTAGTCTAACATCACTAATAATAATCGCATCATAAAAACAACTAAACACTTCAATATCATCTATCATTCTATTTATAAATAAATCTTCTTTTTGTAAATATTCTCTTATAACATTAGTTCCTAATTGCTGAAGTAATTCTCTTGGCTTATCTTCTTCAGTTAAGTTCCAACCAGTCATTTCACGAGCATAATATTTTATATATTTAGATAGTTGTGTTACGATGATTTTCTTTCCATTTTTTTCATATTCTTCTTTTAGAAATGCAGAAAAAGTATCTTTACCATGTTTAGCTTTTCCACAAATTAAATAAATCTTAGGACTTTTTTTATTAATTTCAATCATTATTTTCTATATCTCCTTCTTGTGGAATTATCATCCACGCATTTGGTAAACGCCTTTCACCATCATAATTATATCCTTTTGGATTACTTATTATTTCACTCTTTGCTGAATTTATGTCTCTTTTGCCATAAAGAATGGATGAACCTCCACCATCTAAATTTGCCGCATTATATGCTTTATACTTTACAAATAACTCTGCTAATTCCTTCATAGAAATACCAGCAGATGCAGATGTTCTTCCATCAATTATCATTAAAAGAACTATTCCATCTTGTCTTTGACCTATCGCAGTTCGATTAGCTATTCCCCAACCACCATTGCCTTTAAATTCTGACATTTTTCCATTAACTACTAAGAATGGGCCAAACTCTACAGCTCTATCCATATCATATTCCTTAATTGCTTCACTTGCTGTTTTTTTTGTTAAAACTAATACATTATCTTTATTAAAACCGATTAGTCCTCCACCTTTATTTATTGCTCTTCCTTGATCCGCAATCTTACCATCAAGTATTGCTTCACCTGTTATTCTATTAACACCTACTTGAGTTTGTACTCCAGAAGCATTAATAGCAATATAAGCATTATTATCTTCGGCCATTGTAGAGACATAATCTCCACCTTTTCCATACTTTTTAGAAAATACTAATCTAAGTCTAGATGGATCATATACTACAACCATGTAGCCTTTCCAACTATCTCCCTTAATATCAACAACTTTATATATATTATTTCCTTCTTCTCTCTTTAATACTTGTTCTTCATATATTGATTCATATACTCCTGTATCTAAAGAAGCCGATGTATCTATAGCAGTAATATCTGTTGATTCGTCTGTTTCAATAACTCTATTATTATCAAGTACCTTTTCTACCATTTCATCACTATATAATACATACGCAAAGTATTTATGAGACATAGTTGTCATCGCAGTTGTAACTAACCAATCTCTAAAAAATGAAAAAGGCCCATAAGCAATAAAGAAACAAACAATAGCTATCATATCTATGCCAATTAGTAATTTAGGAAATATGTTTTTTTTATCTTTTTTTATTTTTTTTTCTTTTTTCTCTCTACTCACTAATATCACCTAACTCATATGGACCATCTATAGAACCTATACCACTTGTTATACTAATGTTTTTACTTAAGTAAAATGATGGCCTTACATAATGATAATTATTTATAAAATCACCATAAATATTACCATTATCATTTATAATATTAATTATTGTGTCATCTTGAATTCCTCTTGATAATGTAAATACATTATTAACATCACCAACAAATAAATCACCTAATGTAAGCATACCAATCTTAGCATATGATTCATTCTTATAAACATCTGTATAATCTAAATTGTCTAAAGTTAGTTTTCCAATATACCAATTTCTAGGAATAATATCATCTTTTATACTAATTGTATTTAAATAATTATTATTTAAATATTTATATAAAGCATTTGTACTAACATAAGTATTTAATGTTTTATCAAAATAAACTTTAACAGGCTCATCATTTGATTTATAAACATCATTTAATACTACTTTTACTGTTTGTTCTCCAAGTTCAACAACTTTATAATTAATCCCATCAATATTAATAATATCACCAACATAAATATTAGATAAACTAGTTACTTGATGACTTTCAAATTGATATGGTTTTTCTTTACTTCCATTTCCTTTTATTAATTTAGTCTCTGGTTTAATTGTAATAACAGGCCTTACACCATATATTTTAGTTGTATCTATATTAGTTCCAATATCACCATCATTATTAATATAATAATTAGAATTATTAGAATTTAAACTGCTTAGGTAAAATGAATCTCCATTATTCAAAAAACTTTTAGAACCACCAGCATTCTTATAGTCACTTAAAGATAATAATGTAATTTTATTATCCTTATTTACTTCACTACAAGAAATATTATCTATATCATCAATTACATCACTACATAAAGAAGTATTTGTAAGAAAAGAATCACTACTATACAAAACACTTTCAAATATCCCACTATGTTCTATATCACTTTTATTTAACCACTTATTAATATATGAACTATTATATCCTTTTTCTAACCCAGAATACATCAAAGTTAAAGATTCATCACTTACCATTTTAATATTTTTATCTTTATCAATTGATAAAATTCTAAATACTATGCCTGAATATAATACATAATTATTATCTGCATCTCCCTTAAATGTATAAGTATTGCTATCTTTATCAAATATTAAACCTTTAGTTAAATCTAAGTAACTTTGCGTCTTAATTATACTATCAACTAAAATAATATCTTCACTCTTATTATTAGAATTCTCTAATTTATAGTATTTAACTAACCTATATGAATAAAAAGTAGCAATAATAAGTAACACTATAATATTTAGTGTTACTAATACGGGAGTAATTTTAAGTACTTTACGTTTAGCCATATTTATTAATCTCCAAAATCGTTTTGATATGCAATTAGACTTGCATTTATTACACCCGATACATCATTAAATTGATCTACTATAGATGTTTCAATATTTGATTTAGATTTACTATTTTCTTTTAAATCAACTTCTAAAGATATTTCAACTTCATCTTTAAATATTGATTTGCTTCTAATTTTAAATTTCTTAATACCTTTTAGTTTCTTTAATACATCATTATGAGCACTTGCCTTATATTTAATTACAAGTAAATATCTAGTTGCTACTTTAAATCCCATTAAATATATAACAAAATATAATACTCCTATTCCAAGAGAAGCTACTAATGCTGGAATATAAAGTCCTGCTCCTGCCATAATTCCTGCTGATATTCCCCAAAACATAAAAGCTGTATCAACTGGTTCTTTAATAGCAGTTCTAAATCTTACAATAGATAAAGCACCAACCATACCTAAAGATAAAGTAATATTTGAACTAATTGTTCTTATAATCATTGCGGTTACCATTGCTAACAATAATATGCACAATGAAAATGCTTTTGAATAAACAACTCCTGTATATGTCTTTCTATATACATAAATAATAAATATTCCAATTATAAATGCCACTATCAACGAAAGCAACATATCTGTTGCTGTTACAGTTCCTGTGAAATTCTCTAATACTGATTTTTTAATTGTATCTACTATACTCATTTTTACACTTCCTTATTTTATTTTTCTACAAATAGCAAACTTACTAACTGCTTCTCTACATGCAGGAATATCTTGTAATATATTTGCTATATGTAAAGGTAATACCTCATTAAATTTAACTTCTAAAACTATCTTTCCTTCTTCATCCATAGAATACTTTGGCATCTCATCATCAAATAAATCATAGTTATAAAGTCCACTTTGAATATCTGAATCAAATGTAATCCTAACTTCACTTATAGGATATATAAATGCGACCCTATGATATGAAACTATTATTGATGGCATTAATCCTTTAGTCTTATAATCATTTATAAAATCTAAAAGTAACCCATCTGGATCTTCTATTTCATTTATTTTACCATTTATTATTTTACTATATATGGCTTTTGAAATCAACATTTGTTCTTTTGCTGTATACGTATTATGTTTTAACTTTTTTTCAAGTCTAATGAAACTATCATCATTATTATATATTCTAATTCTATACTTTTGTCTATACAAGACTCCATCTAATTTTTCATAATAAGACGATGATTCTCTATTATCAAAATAAAGACTTTTAATTAAGTATGACCCATCTTTATAATATGCAAATTTATCTTTTTCTAATATTAAAGACAATTTTTGTTTTAGTACTTCAGCCGCACTTTTAGATATTTTAAATTTTAACTCATGTCTATATTTATATTGTTTCATATTACACTCCCAAAATACTTTTTCACTTCACTATCTGTTAAATTAAAATAAGATTTTGCTTGTTTAATCATGTATGAATTTCTATTTTTAGCAAATGTTTTCATTCTTTCAATAGAAGTGTTCCATTTACTATATGAATTTTCCCACCTTTCAGCATTTCTTTTAAATTCATCATTACCAAATTCATTTATTATTTCATCAATTTTTTTACTTACATTCTCATATGTCCAAGTATTCTCTAAATTATATGACAATCTTTCTAAAAATGTTTTTTTAAATTCACTATTTTTCATTAAATTCCTAAGTAATGCAGTTGAAAAATTCCATGCTCCCATACCACTTGCATTAGTATATTCAATGTATGAATTATTAGTTGTTCTAAAAAAACCGGAATCTAAATCATAAAATATAAATTTCCACTTTCCATTATCAATATCAGGATTTGAAAAATATCTTACATTTAATATATCATAATTAGCAGTCCACATTTCAGCTATCCAAAAGTCACATAAATTTTCTATATCTACTTGTTCTTTAATTTTATTATAATTACTAGTATTGCTAAGAGAATTATTATTAATAAAATTCATCATAGAATTGTACTTATTACTACTACCTATTTTAACTTCTCCATCTATTCTCAATATATCTGTATTATATTTAGTAGCATTAACATTATAATGATTTGCAATAAAATTCTCATCTACTTTTTCACGAATAAAATATATTCCATTATAATTACCATTTATATATAAAATTATTGATTTATAATCTTGTACATCAACATTTGTATTTTCACCCATTATTGATGTTGCAACAACATCTTTTATAACTGTACGCTGATCATTATATTGAAATTCATCTTGTGATCCAGTTCTTAAGACAAGAGAATTAAATACAGAACTATCTACATTTTCAAATACTTTATAATTAAGTTCTGAATCACCAAATTCTTTTTTAAATTTTATTTCATAGCTCTTCTTCTTATAACTTCTTGTTGAACCACCAAACAATTTAAGACCTGCACCAATTTTAAAACCACTTCCATCTTTTTCAATAAGTTCAACATCACAAGGCTCAATAACAGTACTATTAAGTGAAGTATGTGAATTAACATTATTTAAATCACTAGGATTTATTGCGATTGACATAATCGCAACATTATGATTTTCATTCATTATATACGAATATGTAATCGTTTCACTTTTAATTTTTCCACTCTCTTTACTCATTATTCTTAAAACAGTAGTCTTCTTAATAGTAAGAGGACTACTGTAAACTTTTGATGACTCTTTTGGCATAGAACCATCAAGAGTATAATAAATATTACCATAACCATTAAGAGTTACACTAATGCTATCTTCATATGTTCCACTTTTAATTGAAGCAGATGGAAGATATGATACTGCTTCTACTCCACTTGAATTTTTAGCATTAGGTGTAGGCTTACTAAAATAATAATTACCATATTTGCTACCTTTTCCATATGAATATCCATTTGGAACATTAGTTATTAACATCGCATCAATTACTTCATTAGATTTAGTTAAGTAAATACTTTCTGTATCAGATATCTTAAAGTTAGCATGTTTATATTTATCATTAGATAAATTCTCATCTCCTGATGCCATTATTACATAATATTTTCCCTTTTCAAGAGTAATATCTGGTAAATTATACATACACATATTGTTAGTTGTCGTAGTTAAACAATAACTTTTAAGCGAAATAGATTTGTCGCTATTATTATATAGCTCAATCCAATCATAATAATTACCACCATTTTGTGCTAAATAACTATAATTTGAATTCATTACTTCATTTATTATTAAATCACTTGGATTTACTAAATATTTTTTTTGAAATTCTTTTATACCATCAACATTATTTTGATATCCTGGAGATATTGAATTACTACTAAAAAAACTATCTCCTTGTTTAATATAAGCGACACCATTTGCCAAATTATTATATTCTACCTTATCTATCACTTTACCCTTATTATTAGTAAGTACTACAACTCCATCTTTATTTTTAAGTTTAAATGAACTATTTAATTCACCATCTTTTCTACTTATACCAGATGTATAAACCACTTTAACTTCACCTGACTTTAATTTCATAGATGGAAATTGCCATTTAAAACTAACATCTTCACTATTAGAAATAGAATAATTAGTAATATCAATAGTTTCATTAGATACATTCTTTATTTCTATATATCCACTATATTCATTATTATTATTTTTAAAATTTCCTTTGTTTTCAGCTAATATTTCATTAATAACTATAGTTTTATCATCATTACTTAAAAGTGAATTGATAAAAGCTGTATGTCCTTCAACATTGTTTGCAAATCCTGGAGTTGGTTTATCTTGAATTACCCAAGTACCATTTTCATTTCTAGCCATACAAGTATTTGATTCTAAAGCTACAGTTTGTATTGCATCAATTACTTTGCCATTTGGTTTAAATAATGTTACTACCTCATTTCCACTTGATTTAAGTTTAAAAGATGCATTTAATACATTATTTTTATTTCCACTTAGACTAACTACTAAATATCCCTTAGCTTTAACTATCATATCTGGAAATGTCCATTTAACTTTTTGTTCTTCATCACTAAGACCATAATTTTTTAAATTAATATCTTCATCACTACCATTATATATCTCTATATAATCATATAAATTACCCTCATTATCAGTAATAATACCATTATTAGAAGTAACTATTTCATTTATAACCAATGAATTTATATCAATATCTTTATCATTTAAATCTTCCTTATCTAAACTTATACCATTTTTATCAACTAAAAAACTTAATAGAGATAATACTACTATTAATACAATACATACAATAAAAAATAAACCATTCTTCTTTAATTTTTTTATATTTATTGTCATATTTACACCTAATTAATTATACTATATAATAATTTTTATATCTATATTTTTAAAAAAAATGATTTGTATTTTACATGAAATATTTAAACTTCTTTCTACTATATTAAAATATATTTTATAAATAGAATTCATATTTATATATTCTCAAAATAAAAACCTTTAGTCTGTACTAAAGGTATCTATATTACATAAATAATTTCATTGTTCTAATCATTTGTGCAGTGTATCCAACTTCATTATCATACCAGGCAACAACTTTAACTAATTGTTTTCCATCGCTTTCAATAACATTTGTCAAAAGACCATCAACTAAAGCACCTGTTTGTTCACCTAAAACATCACTACTTACAATTGGATCCTCTGTATATTTTAAAGTTTTACTTTGTTTTGATTTTAACATATTATTAATAGCTTCTTTAGTTACTTTTTTATTAAGTTCTAAAGTAACATCTACTACTGAGCCATCACCAACTGGTACTCTAAATGCCACACCATCCATTTTACCATTTAAATGTGGTATTACCTTTCCTATTTGAGATGCTGCTCCTGTTGATGTTGGAATTATATTTAATGATGCTGCTCTTCCACGTCGAGAATATATTCCCTTTTTATGAACAATATCTAAAGTCTCTTGATCATTAGTCATAGCATGAACAGTAGTCATATATCCTTTTACAACTCCAAATTTATCATCTAATAACTTAACAACTGGTGCAAGACAATTAGTAGTACAACTTGCTGCACTGATTACTAAGTCATCTTTAGAAAATACTTCATTATTAACACCATATACAATTGTTTTAGTTATATCATCTTTAGCAGGAGCACTAATAATCACATGCTTTGCACCTGCATTTATATGTGCCATACATTTTTCAGTTGATGTAAATACTCCAGTACACTCTAATACTACATCTACATCTAACTCTTTCCAAGGTAGTTTTTCTGGTTCTGCTTCATTATAAACATTAATTTTCTTACCCTTTACTATTAAATGCTTATCATCATAACTTATTTTAGTTTTTAGTGTTCTATGTGATGAATCATACTTATAAAGATATGCAAATTGCTCTGTATCTGCATTTAAATTATTAATTGCTACTACCTCTATATCTTTATCATCCTGCATTAATCTTAGTGCTAGTCTTCCAATTCTACCAAACCCATTAATTGCTACTTTTAACATTTTATCTTTCCTCCTTATTATTCAAAATAGCTATCCCCAATAAACTCTCTTAATACACTAACATTTGGTACATAAATACTTGGTATATTTAAGAAACTTTTTAGGAATTTTAATATTCTAATAGCCTCTTCATAGTATTGAGACTCTTTACTAATTGAAAATAGTAATGGTTCTGCATATGCTCTTAATACTCCAATTTCATAACCTAATGAAGTATTAACTATTATATCTGCTTGTCTTTGATATGGATATACATATGTTTCTTCACTTTTTCTCATTCCCATCCAATTAGTTAATGTATCTTCAGCAGAATAACCTCTGTGTTGATAATCCCTTACCATTCTTCTTAATAATCTTACATCAGTAGTTGATATATGATTATGTCTATCAAGACTAATTGTTGTAAATGGACTTATATATAATTTTAGTTTATTCTTTCTAGGTATTACTTGATTTAATCTTTCATTAACAGCATGTAATCCCTCAACTATAAGAATTTGATTCTTATGTAATTTAACTGGATTATTTTTATATTGCTTTTCACCAAGAATGAAGTTATATGTAGGTATTACTACTTCATCACCGGATATTAGTTTTTTTAAATGAGAATTAAACAATTTTATATCAAGCGCATCAATTATTTCAAATTCATAAGAACCATCTTCTTTTCTAGGACTATCCTCTCTATTTACAAAATAGTCATCAGTAGAAATTACCATCGAATCAATACCCATAGATTTTAAATACATTGCTAATTTTTTAGATGATGTTGTTTTTCCAGATGATGATGGTCCAGAGATGAATACTGCTTTTATATTTTTATCTTTAGCTATTCTACTTGCTATATCATTCATATTTCTATCATAAATGATTTCATTAGTTTGAATCAAATCAGATATTTTTCCTTCGGTTATAAGTGTATTTAAATCTGCTACATACTTTATACCAATATTTTCTAATTTTCTTTCACAATCTTTAAAAGCTTCTAATACTTTAGTTGTTGGCGTATATCTTGGAATAACATTATTTATTGGATAACTAAGTAGAATACCATTATCTGATATTAATGTTAAATCAAATCTTTTTAATGTCCCAGTAGATGCCGGCATAATATAATAAAAATAATTATACTCATCATCTAACTCATACATTGTTACAGAATCATTTGTCATAAATGTATAATTGATCATCTTTTCTTCTTCACCAATTGATCTAAAATAATCATAAGCATCATTTCTAGTAACACTTAATTCCTTAATAGGAAAATCTCTATTACAAATTTCTTTCATCTTTTTCTTTATTTCCGCTACAACGGATGCATCAACTTTTTTATTAATTTTAATTTCCGTATACAATCCTTTATCTAATGCATGCTTTACATAAACTTCTGATTTTGAACCATACAAATCTTTAATTGCTTTAATATATACATATTTTAAGCCATTTAGGTATATTTTTCCGCCAGTTCTATCATTAAGCATTATATAATTTACATAAGAATCTTCCATTATTTCATAGTCAGCACTTACAACACTACCATTAATTTTAAGTGCTACTATTTCATCATCATTAATTTCTCTTAATACTTCTCTGACAGTAGTTCCTTTATAAATATCTAATATTCTGCTGTCATCAAATACTAATTGCACCTCTTTTTTCATCTTCTCACCTTCTTTATTGTATATATTTATAATATCAAATATTATCTATTTTGTCATTATCAATATTTAAAGTTTACTATATTCTTTTTCTTTTTTATTAATCATTTCTTTTATTTTTCTAAATCTATGATTAATACAACTTTTAGTTATCGGCATCTCAGTTTCACTACTTATAATATTTGCAAGTTCCTCCATTGAACTCTCAGGATACTTTTCTTTATATATACATATTATCTTAATTTTTTCATCTATTAAATCAAAATCATATAGTTCTTTTAATCTGTTTATCTGATTTAATTGTTCATTAGATGCATTTAATACCCTTTCAACATTAGCTTGTTCACAATTATTAAGCCTGTTTGTCATATTTTTATGATCTCTATATATTCTAATATCCTCATAATAAAATAATGATGTCGTAGCATTTAATAACTTAATAAAATCACTTATTTTTTCCGCTTCTTTAATGTATACCATATAATTCTTATCTCTTTTAATTACTTTGCTATTAAAGTTCATTTCATTTAATAAATCATTAACAAATAGAGCTGTTTCTTTATTAGATATGACAAATTCAGCATGATACCTACTAGTCTTTGGATCATTGATGCTTCCACACATCATAAATATTCCTCTTAAATATGCGAATTTATCTTTCCCTTCGTCCACTAAATAATTATATGGAACATATAATCTTTCATTATTATCATTAATTATAGATAAATCCTTAAGTATTAAATCTACTTTTTCACATACACTAAGTAATACTAATTTATTTTTTCTAAGTGCATTTACACTACTATTATCCATATTAATATTAACATGATATATTTCTTTTATTAATCTATATATTCTTCTTGCTACACTTATATTTTCAGTATATATTTCAAATCTATCTTCATACACTTTAACACCAATATTTAATATTGCAGATAATTCTGACATAATTTCAGAACTACTGTATTCTATATTACTAATTTCATTTTTTATATTAGATGTAAATGACATTTAAACCTCCTATAATAAAAGTAGATGAGTTAATTCCATCTACTTGTAAATCTTACATATTTAGCTGGAAAAGATACATAATTTCTAGGATTCACATAATTTCCAGCATATTGTACACCAAAATGTAAATGAGGTCCAGTGGTACAGTAATCATATTTTTCTCCACCACCAGATGTTCCAATTACTGTATTTAAAGTAACATACTCATTTAATTTAACATTTATAGTATGTAGATGCATATATACAGTTGTATATTCTTTTCCATTTATTCTATGCTTTACATACACTTTGTTCCCTCCACAACTAGAATTAGCTTTATTTGGATTTGCAACTGTAGTTATTTTACTTACAATCCCAGCAGCACTCGCATATACTTTGGTTCCTGTTGGAACTGCTATATCAATTCCCTCATGCATTCTATAATAATGTAGTGTAGGATGTAATCTAAGACCAAACTCACTAGTAACACTTCCAGAAGTAACAGGCCTTGTAAGACCATCTGCATATGGAACATCAATACAATCTATAATTGTATCTGTTTCCTTACATCCATATTGTTTATATAATTTTTCATAAGCTTCAACCTCTTTTTTACTAGCAGTTAAATCTTCTTTAGCATCTTTATGATCGTCTACTAAATCATCCATAGATAAATTATAACTTTTAAGAGTCTTATTTAAATTAATTATATTTTTTTCATTCTCTTCTATCTTTTTATTTAGTTCTTTTTTAGCATCTTCATTCTCTTTAATTAATAAATTCATACTATCAATTAGCTCATCATTATATTTAGATAATTGTTCAACTATTGATACTCTATATATGAAATCAGTAAATGACTTTGCGTTAAATATATATTCTAGATATACATTATCACCTTCAGATATTTGTTTAAATGTCATTAAATTATCAATTTCTAACTGTTTAAGCTCAATATCTGTTTTTAATTCTTCTATTTTCTTTTGTGCTGCATCAATTTTATCATTGCAATCTTCTATATTTTTTTCAATGGAAGCTAAATCTTTTTCAATACTTTCTATCTTTTTTGCAACTTCATCTTTTTCTTTGTTTATTGAATCAACTTTAGCTTGATCTTCTGCTAGTTTATCTTTTAAATCTTTTAATGTAGTATTATCAGATGCTGCATCTATAAATATTACAAATAGTGACATACTTACAATAAACACTATTATTTTACTTAATCTCTTCATCATATTTTTAAATATTTCCTTACTGCTCTATAGCTACCAAATGCGCCAACTATTGCACCAATACAAACTAATATTAACATTAATAAATATATATATTTATTTGGATTAACTAGTTTAAATATTGCTGTAAATAATTGCCCACCTAATTTATTATATAAATATTTATATCCATAACAACACACTATAATTGGCATAACAGAACCTAATAGACCAAGGATAATTCCTTCAAAAAAGAATGGTTGTCTTATATACATATTAGATGCTCCGACTAGTCTTCTTATTTCTATTTCCCTTCTTCTTGATTGAATAGTAATTTTTATTGTATTAGTAATTAAGAATGCTGTTACAATTATAAGTGCAATTACTACAATATAAGTTATTTTCTTTACAATATCAAAAATTTTAACTAATTCTTCAACCGCACCTTCACCATACTTAACAACATCAACTTTTTCTATACTTTTAATTCTATTAGCAGTATCTCCAATAAAGTTAATATCTACTACCTTAACTAAATAGGTATCTTGTAATGGATTTGTCTGTTCCGTATAATTTTTTAATATACTTTCTAGTTCTTCTGACTCTTCTTGCCATTCATTTTTAATATCTTCTTTTGAGTTAAAGCTTACTTCTTTTACATTATCTAGATTTTTAAGTTCATTTTCTATACTTTTTATTTCATTTTCCGTAACATCCTTTTCTAAAAATACAACTATATTTAAGTCATTTTCTATCTCATAAGTTAAATTATTTACATTCAAAGATAACAATATACTAAAACCTACTAGTATAAGCGTTATTGTAATACATGAAATACTAGCTAAAGACAATGAAAAATTTCTAAAAACACCTTTAAATGATTCTCCAATATTTCTTATAAAAATCCTAATCGCTCTCACGTTTATATTTTCCTTTCAATATATCTTTTTCTATTAATCCTTTTTCTAATACCACTACTCTTTTTTTCATTTTATTAACTATATCTTTATCATGAGTAGCCATTATAATTGTAGTACCAAGATCTACATTAATCGATTCAATTACTTTCATAATTTCCATTGAAGTAGAAGGATCTAAATTACCAGTTGGCTCATCACATATTAGTACTTTAGGATTATTAACAATCGCCCTTGCAATTGAAACTCTTTGTTGTTCTCCTCCAGATAATTCATCAGGATAACTCCTAAGTTTATCTTTAAGTCCTACTTGTTCAATTGCTTTAATTGTTCTTTTTCTAATTTCCATTTCTTTAAGTCCATATACTTCAAGAGCAAAAGCAACATTTTCATAAACTGTTTTCTTAGGTAATAATTTATAATCTTGAAATACTATTCCTAATTTTCTTCTTAATTTATATACTTTTCCATTTCTTAACTTAGCTACATTTATACCACCAACATATACTTCCCCACTAGTTGGTTTTTCTTGTCTATATAATAATTTAATTAATGTTGATTTTCCACTACCAGATGCTCCAATTAGAAAAACAAATTCTCCTTTTGAGATATTTAAATTTACATCACATAAAGCAGTAACACCATTATTATATCTTTTATAAACATTTTTAAGCTCTATTAACTGCATACTACCTCCTATAAATATTATAATTTATTTGTATTAATCTTCAAATAGTAATTTTTTCCTTTTAGTACCTCCAAGTACTTCATAGCAGTCACTAACTACTATAAATGCCTCTGGATCAATTTCTTTTATTGAATTTCTTAATAATGCATATTTATCAGTTGGAACTACACACATAATCATTTTTTTCTTTTTATGAGAAAACGCACCACTACTATCGAGTTCAGTAATACCACTTTCAATATGTTTAATAATAAACTCCTCTACTTCATCTTTTTTAGAAGTTTGTATATAAAATGTTTTAGAAGAACTAATTCCAATTAGAAATTTATCTACTAAGCTAGAAGAAATTGTGGTAATTATTATTGAATACATAATAGCTGTATATCCAAATGTAAATCCACCTAAAATTACAATAGTAAAACCTATATATCTTAAAATAACACCTAATGGTTGCTTAATTAATTTTTGTAATACTAATGCTAATATACTAGTCCCTCCAGAATTAAATCCTGACTTATATATAAGACTTTCACCAAATCCAAATCCAAATCCTGCTGCTATTACATATAGCAAAATATTATCAAAAGAAAAATTTATCAAATATGGTATATCTTCAGTAAAATACACAAAAGCAGTATATACAATCGCACCTACTATACTCATAAGTGATTCTTTAAAACCTAAAACAAATAGGCTTATTATTATAAATATTGTATTTCCTATTACCATTACTATTGTAGGATTTATTGAAAAAACATCATTTAATATTATTGATATACCGCCTAATCCTCCACCAACAAAACTATAAGGAACGCAAAATAAGTTAAATGATAAAGCAGATATTAATGATCCTATAACAAAAATTGCTGAATTAAATGCTATAGTATTTTTTTTTATTAAATTTTCTAAATCCTTTTTTTCTTTCTTCTTAAATAACCACATTTTTACCTTCTCCAATATAAATTATATCAAAAAAATATAATAATTTCTATAAATTGTAGAAAATTGACAAATAAGAAAAAAGTAGATAAATTTATCT
Organism: Bacilli bacterium; assembly: GCA_051872765.1. Lineage (GTDB taxonomy): Bacteria > Bacillota_I > Bacilli_A > RF39 > UBA660 > CAG-1000. The sequence goes on from JBJEED010000081.1 coordinate 19,931, forward strand.
ACTTAATGTTTTTAACTGGATATTTTTTTGTAATTTCAAGCACTTTAGTTTTAAGGTCTCTAAGCTTCTTTTTATCTTTATAGTTACTTAATGCATCACAAATAATATCAGCAATCAATATAAAATCTTTTTCATTTAAACCACGTGTTGTCATTGCAGGAGTGCCTATTCTAAGTCCGCTTGTTACACTAGGTTTCTCATCATCAAAAGGAATAGCATTCTTATTAACAGTAATACATATGCTATCAAGAACTTTTTCTGCAATATCACCAGTTACATTAAAACTAGATTTTACATCTATCAACATAAGATGATTATCTGTTCCACCAGAAATGACCTTAACACCTCGTTTAATAAACTCATTTGACATTGCTTTTGCATTTTTGATAATATTTTTTGCATACTCTTTAAATTCTGGTTGAAGAGCTTCATAAAAGCATTGTGCCTTAGCAGCAATGATATGCATTAACGGACCACCTTGTATTCCTGGAAAAATAACTTTATTTACTTTTTTAATTATTTCTTCACTATTAGTTAGAATTAATCCACCTCTTGGCCCCCTTAAAGTTTTATGTGTAGTTGTAGTAACTACATCAGCATAAGGAAGCGGATTTTGATGAACACCGCCTGCTACTAATCCAGCTATATGGGCCATATCTACAAAAAGATAAGCACCAACTTTATCAGCTATTTCTCTAAATCTCTTAAAATCAATACTACCAGCATATGCAGAAGAACCTGCAATAATCATTTTAGGTTTTTCTTTTAAAACTAATTTTTCAATCTCATCATAATTTAATCTTTCAGTTTTTGAGTCTAATTCATAACCGATAATTTCATAGTCTTTTCCACTGAAATTAACTTTACTTCCATGAGTTAAATGTCCTCCTTGAGCAAGAGACATACCAACTACCTTATCTCCCGGATTAACTAATGCTCTATAAACAGCCATATTTGCACTACTTCCACTATGTGGCTGAACATTTGCATATTTTGCGCCAAATAGTTTACAGGCATATTCAATAGCTTTGCTTTCAAAAATATCAATATATTCACAACCGCCATAATATCTCTTACCAGGATACCCCTCAGCATATTTATTAGTTAAAATACTTCCTTGTAATTTTAAAACCGCTTTAGAAACATAGTTCTCACTAGCAATAAGTTCTATATTATTTTGCTGTCTTTTACTTTCTTTTTTTAACGCATTTATTAATTCAATATCCATATTACTCACCTCTATTTTTAATTATAACATAAAAAAAATAATATACCATAGAGATATATTATTTTACTATTATTATTGAATGCTTTGGTTATTCATATCTATAGTATCAGGAGCATCAACAGTAACTTGTTCAACAACCGGTGTTTCGACAGTTTGAACCTCTGGAGTTTCAGTTACAAACATTGGACCCTTCTCTTCTGGGGCTATTGTTACTTGAGCATTTACAGAAGCTGTTTCTTCTGGTAATGTAAATTCATAACTAGCAGAAGGCTCTGGCATAGTCACATCTGCAACAACTGGCGCTGCTTCTACAGTTGGTGTTGTTTCCATCATTTGAGCACTTTCCATTACTGGAGATACTTCTACAGTTGGTGTTGTTTCCATCACTGGAGCACTTTCCATTACTGGTGCTGCTTCTACAGTTGGTGTTGTTTCCATCACTGGAGCACTTTCCATTACTGGAGCTGCTTCTACAGTTGGTGTTGTTTCCATTACTGGAGCACTTTCCATTACTGGAGCTGCTTCTACAGTTGGTGTTGTTTCCATCACTGGAGCACTTTCCATTACTGGTGCTGTTTCTGCTGTTGGCATAATGTTCATTGTAGTATTTACTTCACCCACTGGTTCGCTTTCAACAAATTCAGTAGTAGAACTTACAAAATTTGATTCTGTAGTAGCAACTGTATTATCAACCGCATTAGTAACATCATTAACTACCTCTGTTGGGGAAGATATTTCAGTTGTTTGCATATTAGCATTTTCTTCTGTAACTAAACTACTATTATTATTTGCATCAAAGTCAGTATGAATTGGTTCTTCTGCTGCAGCTGCTTTCTTTTTCTTTCCTTTTGAAATCAATACTATAATAATTATTAAAATTATTATTACACCAGCAACTCCACCTATCAAAATATATAAATTAGTTTTATTAATTATATCAAATTCAAACTTGATTGATGTTTCTCCTGAAGTTAAAGAATTTGATAAATCCCATTTTAACTCTTTACCATCTTCACTAACATTCTTAGAGTTTGTACTTATATTTTTTCTTGGAACTTTAACACTAAAATTAATTTCAATTTCTTTTGCAAGTGTCATTAATTGTTCCATATCAGATCCAAATATAGTACTCAAATCACCTAACATACCTGACATATCAGATGTAGATGTATTTTCATCAACTATTGGTTCAGAAATATCACCAGTAGTTGAAGTAATTGTTTCATCAACATCACCATTACTTACACCACCCATTATTTCATCAGTATCAGCTTTAATATAAAAATCAGCAGTATAAGTATTTTTTAAGAAACCTTTTTTTACTTTAAATAATTTTACATCAGTAGCCTCATCGGTAGACATTGATTCTGCCAACTGTGCAAAATCTACTCTAACATCTTTATTCTCTTCTGACAAATCATCAATATTTTCCCAATCTGCACTTATTTTTATTCCGCTATATCCATCTCTAGTTGTTTTTTCTAATGTTATACCAGAATTTTTAAATTCATCAGATTCTTTTGCTTCTTTTATCATGCTGTCAATAATATCTTCTTCACCCGCTAACGTTGCTAGTGGTGCTAAGACTTGATCAGATATAAGAGCATCCATTGTAAGATTCATACTCTTATCATCATTAATTACTAAATCTGTATTCGATTTAATACATCCAGTTAACATCAATAAAATTGATAGAACCAAAACTCCACTTTTGATTTTTTTCATATCACACCTTCCCTACTATGTATTTATTATATCAATATTTTTCTAAAATGCAAATAAAAAAATCATTAATGTTAAAAATTTACAAAAATGATTTTAATTTTTTTATTTCTTTTTCTTGATATTCAAGAAAATTTTGAGCTAATTTTAAACACTTTTTATCTGCAACTGATTTATATTTCTTTATTTTGCTATTCATATTTAATGTACCTAATGTAAAGCCTTCTATTAACATTTGTGCCAATGCTGCATCACTATTATCTTTTATTGTTTCCATTTTAATTCCCATATCACTACCAATTTTTGCCATCATACTATTAGTTTTAGGCTTAGTATCATTTTTTTCAAGGATAATTTCTGCTTCATGCATATATTTTTCATATTCTTTAATTTCATATTCTAATATATCTTTAATTTTATTTTCTTTTCTAAGAAGTAATGTTAATAAATTGTTAGTTGCATAAGCTCCCATTTCTGCATCCTTATATATATGCATAATTAATTCCATATTTTCATTCATATCTTTCACCAATATTATTATTAACAATAGATTATAAATTATTCATATTGAATTAAAAATTATTAAATGATAATATATTTAAAAGAGGTATTTGTTATGATTAAAACTAAAAAACAGGGTTTACTTATAGTTGTATCCGGACCATCTGGATGTGGTAAGAGTACTTTAGACAATTTAATATTAAAAAAGAGAAAAAATATAGTTATGTCAATATCTGATACAACAAGATCTATTAGAGGTGAAGAAGTAAATGGAGTTGATTATAATTTTATAACCAAAGAACAATTTGAAGAAAATATTAAAAATGATAAATATTTAGAGTATGCAATAGTTCACTCAAATAAATATTATGGTACACCAAGTGACTTTGTTGATAAAAAGTTAAATGAAGGTATAGATGTAATACTTGAAATAGATATTGAAGGTGCTAGAAAAGTTAATAAAAAAAGAAAAGATGCAGTATTTATTTTCATAATGCCACCATCTATGAAAATATTAAAAGAAAGACTAATATCTAGAAAAACTGAAACTAAAGAACAAGTTATTGAAAGATTTAAAACTGCATATAAAGAAATAAATGAAGTATCAACATATAATTATGTTATTGTAAATGATGATATTGAAATAGCACTTGAAAAAATGAATGCAATAATAACATGCGAAAAATGTAGAGTAGATAGAATTGAAGATGTTAATGTAGGTAATCAAGAAGAAATAATTCATGAAATACTTATGGATTTAAAGTAAATATTATTCTTATTAAAGGATTGTAACAAAAAACAATCCTTTTTTATTTTATAATATATTTAACCACATAAAAACCTCATCTCACTATTAAAGAAACGAGGTCATTTATATTAAATTTTTTATCTATCTAAAGTATCCATTATATTAGGTAATATTTGTATCTTTCGTGAAATAATTCCTTTCATTTCTATTCCTTGATACACATCTTTTAAATTAAAACTAGCTTTAATAATATCTTCAGCACTACTATTGTATATACAATATGAAATATTATCAAAAAAATTAGTAACAAATAAAGTTAAAACTTTATAACCCTCTTTATGTGATTTTTCATCTAAAAATTCTACTATTTCTGGTATTTTTTTCTTAATAGAACTAAAATCTGTAATTAATATTTGACCAATACCAATCATTTCATCATTTATTCTATAATTTTTAAAATCTTTATTAAGTATTTGCTCATAAGTCATGCCTTTTATACTCATACCATGTTTAAGCATTTCTCTACCATATTCTTTATAATCTATTCCTGCTATATTAGATAATGTAATTAAAGCATCACTATCTCTAATAGTAGTGGTAGGAGATGATAATAACAATGTATCTGATATAATTGCAGACGCCATTAATCCTGCTATTTCTTTTGGTATTTCTACTCCATTTTCATTATACATATCAAATATAATTGTACTAACGCTTCCCGTTCTAGAATTTCTAAAATTTATAGGTTTTTTAGTTACTATATTACCTATATTATGATGATCTATTACTTCTAAAATTTCTGCTTCATCTAAACCATCAACACTTTGACTATAATTATTATGATCAACTAATATTACTTGTTTCTTCTCTATATTATTTGTATCTGTTAGAGTTAATAAACCTTTACACTCATTTTTATTATTTAATATAGGATAATTATTATGTTTTAATGTTTTACTTTTTTCATAAAAGTCAGATAAATAGTCAACTTCTTTAAATGTGTGAGATTCTTCTTTTCTTATAATATTTTTAATATAATTAGCCATAAATATTAATTTATTTACATCATATGAAGTAAGAGAAGTTCTAATAATATTAACCTTATTTTGCTTTGCTTTAGCAAGTAAATGTGGAGCGATTTCACTATTAGCAATTAATATTATTAACTTAACTTTACTTGTTATAGCATAATCAAGTATAGCTTTTCTATCTCCAATTACTAGAATGTTATTTTCATTAAGCACTACCTTTTCTAAAAAAGTATCATGAGCATATGTTGCGGCAATTACATTACCAACAATTTCTTTATCATATTTTAATACTTTTTCACCTTTTAAAATATTAAGTAAATTTCCATAAGATGTCTCTATTTTATGATAATCTCCATTTATTATTTCTCTTGCTATTTCTTTTAATGATACATATCCAAAATATTTATTCTTGTTTTCAACAACAGGTATACCTGTAAGTGAATATTTATTCATATAGTCAAATGCATCTTTTATAGATAAATTCTTATCTATATAACAATTTCTATGATAATTAACATCTTTTATTTGTAATCTTACATCTCCTAGATGATAAATGTGCTTAAAACCAAAATAATCAAGTGCATACTTAGTTTCAAGATTAATATTACCAAGCACAGCTGGAGTTGTATTCATACCTAATTTATTTTTTAGATATGACATAGCAATAGCTCCACATACTGAATCCGTATCTGGATTTTTATGCCCAAAAACATATGTTAATTTATTATTCACACTAATCACCCATTCTTATAATTAAAACTCTATTAATTCATATTCCCTACTACCAACGCCCAATTTATTTGCATACTCTATAGTATGAATACCATTTCTACTTTCTATTCTTTCTATAAAATGTTCTTTTCCTTCATCATTACTATTATATATTAAATCAATACATGCTTGATCTAATGCAACCGGATCATCACTTGCTAATATGCCTATATCTTTCATACATGGATCTTCTGCCTTAGCACAACAATCACAATCCACTGAAAGATTAGCAACTACATTAATAAATGCAATTTTATCTTTTCTATAATCAATTATAGTTTTCGCAGCTTCTGCCATTGATTCTAAAAACGAATCATGATCAGCTGTCCAAATTTTTTCTGGGTCACCAGCTCCATGTATAATAGCCTTTCCATAGCCTGATGCAAGACCTATTGAAATATTTTTTAATGCACCACCATATCCGCCCATAGGATGCCCTTTAAAATGAGATAAAATTAATAATGAGTCATATTTTTCTAAATTTTTTCCAACATAATTTTTAGTCAAATGTTTACCATTTTTAACATCAAGCTCTATTTGTCCATCTCTATCAAGTAAATCAACATTAAAATAAGTAGTCCATTTATGATCATCTAATAATTTTAAATGTTTGTTGGTATCATTTCTCTCTCCATCATAAGCAGTATTACATTCTATTACAGTTCCATTAACATAGTTAACTATATCTTTCCAAAAAATTGGCTTTAAAAAGTTTTGATTTCCTTTTTCTCCAGAATGAACTTTTACACCTACATTTCCTTCTAATTTAACATTTAATTTATCAAATATTTCAACAACATTATTACTAGTTATATTCCTAGTAAAATATACTTTTGATTTTTTCATAATTTTTTCCTCTCTAGTACATAGTAAGTATTAGTACTTTTGTATTAATATATTAATTATAACATACTTTTTTGTAAAGTAATTGTATTTTTTACTAATTTTATAAATTACATATAGTATAATGTTAATGGTGATACTTATGTATGAAAATAAAAAAATATTTATTTTAGGAATGGCAAAAAGTGGGTATGAAGTCGCAAAAGTTTTAGCAAGACATAATAATGAAATACTAGTAACTGATATGAAAGAACAAGATGATAACTTAGTTAATGAATTAAAAAAATTAAATGTAAAAGTAGTCATAACTGATGAACCAACCAGTTTACTTGATGATACATATGATTATGTAATTAAGAACCCTGGAATTAAATTAAATCATCCAATATGTCTTAAAGCTAATCAAATTGGTATCAAAGTAATAAGCGAAGTTGATGTTGCTTATGAATTTTTAAAGGATAAAGTTGACATAATTGCTGTTACCGGTAGTAATGGAAAAACTACAACTACAACACTTGTTTATGAATTTTTAAAAGAACATAAATGTAAAGTTAAAATTGGTGGAAATATGGGATATCCTGTATGTTCATTTGTAGATAATGTTGATGATACTGATATATTAGTTTTAGAAATAGCTGGGCATCATTTATACAATTGTTATAATTTTAAAACCAATGTAAGTATACTTACCAATTTAAGTGAAGTACATCTTGATCATTTTGGTGATTATGAGACATATAAGAATACTAAAGCGAAAATATTTAATAATCATAAAAAAGATGATATTAATATATATAATGCGGGTAATATTGATTCAGTTAATCAAATTGAATCTATGGATATAAAAGGAAAGAATATTACATTTACATCACTACCCAATATAAAAAGTAATCTTTATATAAAAGATAACGCAATTTATTATGATGATGATAAAATAATTGATACAAAAGATATTAAATTACAAGGTAATCATAATTATGAAAATATAATGTGTGCTATTGCTGCAACTTTCAAATATGGTGTTACTAAAGAAGATGTTTATAATGTATTATCTAGATTTAATGGTGTTGAACATAGAATAGAATTTGTAAGAAAATTTAATGGAATAGAATTTTATAATGATAGTAAGGCTACCAATGTTAAATCTACCCAAATAGCTTTATCAGCCTTTAATAAAAATACAATACTTATACTAGGAGGTCTTGATAGAGGTCACTCATTTGATGATTTAAAAGATTATCTAGTTAATACTAAACTAATAGTTTGTTATGGGGAAACTAAAAATAGGATTAAAGATTTTGCTGATAGAATTAAAATTAAATGTGTAGTTGTTAATACATTAAAAGAAGCAACAATGACTGCATATAATAATGCACATGAAAACTATGTTGTATTATTAAGTCCCGCTTGTGCTAGTTGGGATCAGTATAAGTGCTTTGAAGATAGAGGTAATGAATTTAAATATATAGTAAATAATTTAAAATAATCGGTTATAAAAAAGGAGAAACATTATGATAGATTATGATGAATTAATGAAAAAATTAAAAGAAGCAAAACCTCAGCAAAATAAAAATACAATTGATAAAAAAGAAATAAGCCCTTATGTTGATAAAGTTAGAAGAACTCTATTACAACTAAAACTAAACGATGATAATTTAGATAATAACCTATCAAATATAGAAATAGAAAAAATAGATGCACCAACTGACAAAATAAAATATAAATTAGATGATGGTAGTAAAAATATGTCATCTGTATACGATAATAAACGCAATAGACTATCTATAAGTGATTTTAATGATATAATACATGAACTATTTCATATAAGTTCAAGTAATAGAGAAACAAGTGGTATTATATTAAATAGAGAGTTTTATGCAATGAATGAAGGTATAACAGATATGTTATCTAATATAACTGATAGTAACTATCTTATAAAATATCCGATGGAAGAAGCTTGTGCTAGTATTTTTATATTATTATTTGGAAATGAGATATTAGAAGGATATACAAAACATTCATTTGATATATTTATAAACAAAATCCCATTTAAATCTAGAGCTATAGTAATAAACTTTTTAAGAAAATTAGATACATTTGAAAATTTATACTTAAAATATTTAAATGAACCAAAATTACCTAATTCATTATTTGACTTATTTGAAAATCTAGTAACTACTTTATTTAAATTGTGCTATAAAGATAATCAAAAAATGGATCAAGTAGAACAATTATTAAAATCAAGATTTAATTCTTTTGCATTTTCCATATTATTTGATAAAATGGATCTTAAAAACTTCGATTTTGAATATTATAAAAATCCACAATCCCCTCAAAGATAATAAAAAGCAATTATTGATTGCTTTTTTATTCCATATTATAAAATATTTTATAATATTCATTAGCAAGTTTTTCATTTTTTTCTATATTTAGTGGTTTATATCCTTGCTCATAATAATACCTAGCTAAATTATAATAAGCATATTTATTTCTTTCCTTAATAGGGCACTCTATTGCCTTACTATAATATATATATGCTGATTTTAAGTCATCTTTTTTTCTATAATATTCTCCCATTTTATTTAATGCCCAACTATTATTCATATCTGCACTTATTTTATAATATTTAATGGCTTCTTCTATATCATTCTCATCTTCATACATTTTGCCTAAATTATTAAATGCAAATACATAACCAAGTTCAGATGCTATCTTAAAATTATATTTAGCTTTTTCTTTATCGACTTTTTTATCTTCTGTAATTCCTCTTAAATAACATAATCCAAGAGTATTATACCCAGCTGCACTTCCAAGCTCAATTGATTTATTTAAATAAGTCCACATAACTGCAAAATTATACTTAACTCTATTTGTTAATATTAAGTTTGCAATCATCCAGCATGCTTTTGGATGATTTTTATTTGCTGCTTTTAAATAATAATAATATGCACTATCAAAGTCTACTTTACCACTTACTTCTCCATCAAACTCTAGTGATCCAAGTTCAGCACATGCATATGCATTATTCTTACTAGCAAGTTCAAGCATTGATGAAATATAACTTTCACCCCAATATAGTTTAACTTTCATATATTCATTTAGTTCATGTTTATCAAATTTAATGTTAATATCTTGTGTATAAATAGGTTGTTTATTAACTAATATTGCATAATAAAGTATTTCTTTAATACTATCATAATTATTATCTTTCTTAAATACATCTATATTTTCAATATGTTCATCAATTTCTGCTATTTTTATAAGTTCATTTATAACTAAAGAGAGTTTAGTATTATCGTTAATTAGATCTAATGATTCATCGTTAATAGAATAGATTTTATTATCTAAAATACTAATTATTGATAAAATATTACTTAATAATTGATTATTATTATAACTATTTTCAAATTTATTTTTATATTCAAGTCCAATTGCTCTAATACCAATACAATAATTGTTTACAGTAGTAGCGTTAATATCATTCACACCAAAAATAGAACAAAAAATTTCAGTCTGCATCGCACTATTATTATTAGATATCTTTTTAATTACATTAATTACATTACCTAATGATATACAATTATTATTATTCATTTTTAAATAATTTTTCTTCATATAACAATTATATCATAAATATCTATATTTATGTGGATTTTATGTGGAAAGTGAAATATAGACTTTTTTGTTTTTTAGAATATATAATTATAGTGGAAGGAGAAATTATGAAAAATTTCATTAAAAATTACAAATCATCTTTAATATTATTATCATCAATTATTATTGGAACAATAGCTGGTTTAATATTTAAAGATAAAATTACTTGTTTAAAACCATTAGGAGACTTATTTATAAATATGCTTCTAGTAATAGTTGTACCATTAATATTCTTAACTATTACAACATCTATTGGAAAAATGAAACAACCTAAAAGAATTGGTAAAATATTAAGAACAATTATATTAGTATTTATATTTACATCTTTAGTAAGTGTTTTTGTTGGTATTATAACAACTAAAATGTTTAAATTAGTTAATACACAAGATACAAATACTATAAAAGAAATATTAAATGAAGATATTAGTGCTAGTGAAGAAAAAGTAAATTTTTTAGAAAGAACAGTTGATACTATTAGTGTTAAAGACTTTTCATCATTACTTAGTAGAGATAATATGATTGCATTAATTATATTCTCAATATTACTTGGTATTAGTATTAATATTACAAAAGAAAAGGGAGAAAAATTTTTACAAGTACTTGATAGTGCAAATGAAGTACTTCAATCATTGATTAAAATAATTATGTATTACGCACCTATTGGTCTTGGATGCTATTTTGCTAGTTTAGTTGGTACATTTGGTAGTGAAATAGCGATTGGTTATGGAAAAACTTTTGTTATTTATACCATTGTCGCAATATTGTTCTACTTTATAGTATATTCATTATACGCATATATTGCTGGCGGTAAAAAAGGATTTGTTTCTTACTGGAAAAATATACTACCAGCAACACTTACATCTCTTGCAACTTGTTCTAGTGCTGCATCAATTGCAGTAAATACTACTTGCGCTAAAAAAATAGGTGTTCCAAATGATATAGCTGATACAACAATTCCACTTGGAACAAGTTTCCACAAAGATGGGTCTATTATTGGAAGTGTTTTTAAAATTATGTTTTTAGTTTATCTATTTGGTAGTGATATTTCAGCAATTAAAATAGTTGGAGTTGCTCTACTTGCTACACTTCTTGTGACCGCAGTTCCAATTGGAGGAGGAACAATATCAGAAACTTTAATTATAACTATGTTAGGTTTCCCAATCGCCTCATTAGGAATGTTAACAATTATTGCAACTATTATCGACCCACCTGCAACTATGTTAAATGTTGTTGGAGATACAGCAAGTAGCATGGTAGTAACTAGAATGGTAGATGGTAAAAATTGGATAAATGATAAACAAGTAAAAAATAAATCTAAAAAAATGTAGAAACCTACATTTTTTTAATTACAACATATCAACAAGTATTCTATAATAATCACTTTTAAATTCATCTTTTTCAATTCCAAGTTTATTATAAAATATATCAATATATTCTTTACCATAATTTCTTTCAATTGATTTCTCACATATTACCAAATCATAATAAATATCACTAAGTCCAGCATCAGATACATCTATAAGTCCATTAAAATGATTATCTAATGCTAATATATTTGGAAGTGACATATCTCCATGAGTAAATCCTATTATTTGTTTTGGCTTATTACCCTTTAAATATTTTAAAATTGCATCTTTACTATGAAACCTTTGCATATAGATTGGATTTATATCTTTTTCTTTGATTTTATTAATTTTTTCTTCTACTCTCTTAATTTTAGTATCGATAGTCTCATCTATTATACAATCTGTATAGTCAATATTATATAAAGCATTAAATGATTCAACTATTATATCTATTGCTTCATCTCTATGTTCCATATAGTAATTACTACACAACATTTCTCCTTTTACTTCTTTTGTTAATAAATAAGACATACCATTATACTTTTCATAAAACACTTTTTCAGGAACATTTATTTTTCCATTCAAATAGTCTAATTTTATACTTTCTTTAGATAAATGAGTAGCTATTTTTAAATAAAATATCTTACTTTTTTTTCTTATTTTATATACTTTAGAATTACAACCAATGTTAACTTCTTCGATTTTAGTTGCATCCTTAATAAATTCTTTAACTCTATTACTTGCATTAATAGTAATAGGCCTATCTTTAGTCTCTTTATAATTGTTAATAACTTGTTTATTTTTAATATCTTCATAACTACCAATATAAGAAACAAGCTTATTATTCTCAATTCTAACTATTTTAGTAGCAATTTTATTAATAAAATATCTATCATGGGATATAAATAATATAGTACCTTCAAATTTTAATAATGATTCTTCTAATATTTCTTTAGTATCAATATCAATATGGTTAGTTGGTTCATCTAATATTAAAAAATTAGCATCTTTTAATATTAATTCTAATAATTTTATTCTTACCTTCTCTCCACCACTAATATATTTAATTTTCTTATCAATAGCCTCTTCACCAAAATAAAACTGATGAAGTTTACTTCTAAGTTCACTTTCACTTCCAACAAAAAAACTTCTAACATATTCATATATAGTTAATTCTTCATTATCAAATCTTATTTCTTGAGGAATGTAGCCTATTTTAACATTTGCACCTAATTTTATATTTTTGTGTGTATTATTTATTATATTTTTTATCAACGTGGTCTTTCCACAACCATTTTTACCCATTAAGCAAACTTTATCTTTGTAAATAATTTGTAAATTCGCATCACATAATAATTTTTTATTATCTATATTCATATCTAGGTGTTGTATTTCTAAAACATGATTGGCACTTCTATTTTCAATATTTAAATTCAATTTAAGTTCACTTTTTTCCTTTGGTTTTTCAATTAAATTCATTTTTTCTAATCTTTTTTCCATAGATGCTGCTCTTTTAAAGAAAATTGGATTATCTGACTTAGTACCCCACTCTTTTAATCTTTTAATTGCTTCTTTTATTGCTTTAATTTCTTTTTGTTGATTTTTATACTTTTGAAATTGAAGTATAAATCTTTTCTCACTCTCTTCTAAAAAATAAGTATAATTACCATAATACACATCTTCACTACCATGCTCAAGACATATAACTTTGTTAACCACTTTATCTAAAAAATACCTATCATGACTTACTATAACTATACTACCTTTATAATTATTAATATATTCTTCAAACCATTCTAAAGTTTCAATATCTAAATGATTAGTTGGCTCATCTAAAAGAAGTATATCTGGATTTGATAAAATTAAAGAAGCAAGATTAATAATTGTTTTTTCTCCACCACTTAAATCATTATATTTAGTATTTAATAAATCATTAGACAACTTAAAGCCATGTTTAATCTTTTCTATCTTACTCTTAAGTTCATATCCTCCTTTTATTCTATATTCTTCTTGCATTAATGATAATTCTTTTATATCTTTAGAAGTATCTTTCATTGAGTTTACAAAACTATTTATTCTATTATCAAGTTCTAATAATTCTTTAACTCCTCTTAAATATACTTCATTTGCAATAACATCTTCACTTTCTCTATTTGGTATCTGCGTTAAATATCCAATACTAGCATCTTTTCTAATAAATACATTTCCGTCATCTTGAGTTTCGAGTCCTTTAATTATTTTAAGTAAAGTAGTCTTACCACATCCATTACTTCCAATTAATGCTACTCTTTCATTTGTTTTTATATCAAAAGAGATATTAGATAAAACTGTATTAAAACCATAATTTTTACTAACTTTATTTACACTTATTTCTATCATTTTACATCTCCATAACAAAATCACAATTGTATATAACAATTGTGATTATTATACTTTATTTTAAAGCATCATACAACAGTTGATATTCTTCATTTCCCGAGTTTTGCAGTAACATAGTTTTTTAATATTAATTAAAGCCTTTTAGTATA
>JBJEED010000082.1:0-1502 GCA_051872765.1 Bacilli bacterium
GTTATCTACTAGTTATCGTCTAAAATCGTACTTTCCTTATAAATAAAAAAAGAATGAAATAAATTTCATTCGTGCACCACAAAAGTGGTGCTTTTCTCTATTCCACTTTTTTGCATTCTATATTATAATATTTTTAGGCGGTGCAATATATGGAACTAAACATCATTGATATTTTTGATTCAGAAAAAGAATTACATTCTCATTACCCTAATGATAAAAAATACTCTACTAAAGATGTTATTGAGTATTGGCCTTCATTTCTTCATGATAATCCTGAATTAAAAATTAGAGACGTTGTTTATTATGAAATTGATAAAGTTTTATCTTGTAGAACTCCAAAATTAGGTGGTTCTGTATGGGAATGTCCAAATTGTGGTTATTCTACTTATCACTTTTTTACCTGTAAAAGTAGATTTTGTTCTACCTGTGGTGCTAAATATTCTAATCAAAGAGTTGATAAAGCAATGTCTGTTATGTTCCAAACAAAACATAGACATATAACTTTTACAATTGCTGAAGAATTAAGAATTTATTTTAGAATGGATAGAAATATGTTAAATCTTCTATTTGATGCAATTAATTATACTTTATCTTCTTGGGCTAAAGAACAAAATAAAAAAGAAGAATATACATTAGGTTTTATTCTAGTTCTTCATACTTTCGGTAGATCTATTAGATGGAATCCTCATATTCATGCACTTGTCGCTGAAGTTGCCATGGGCAATACTAAAATTGAAAAGAAAATGGATTTTTTTCCATTCTCAATGCTTAGAAAAAGATTTCAAGCTAAATTGTTAGACTCTATGACAAAATACATAAAAGCTTTTCATCCTCACTTATTAGATGAATTCAAAAAATTAGTAACTAAAATCTATAAAAAGTCTAAGAATGGTTTTTATGTAAGAGCTCCAAAACAACAGTTTAAAAACACAAAAAAAGGATTACAATATATTTTAAGATATTGTGGTCGTCCTGTTTTTGCATCATCAAGAATTATATCTATTAAGAATAATTATATTACTTTTTGGTATCAAAGACATGAAGATGACAAGTATGTTGTTGAAAAAATTCATATTTATGAATTTATAAAAAGAATAATAATTCACATCCAGGAAAAAGGATTTAAAACTATTAGATATTATGGATTTTATTCTAAACATCATAAACAAGAAAAACATTATACTAGAATGTTAAATCAAGAACAGTACAAAATGAAAAAACAATTTACAACTTGGAGATTTATGGCATTAAGAGCTTTTCAAGAAGATCCTTATGAATGTAAAAAATGTAACGAAATAATGGAACTATGCTTTTATTTTCGGCCGGGGGAGGTGTTTTTCTAATGGATAAAATAATTAAATTTGATTTTGATAGTTGGCCTATGCCACTTAGTGGAAAAATAGTTATGTATATTTGTCCTAAATGCAAATATAAAATTGAAGTTCCTATTGAAGCAGTTAAAGAATGGGAAGAAGAAGATATGTGGAATGGACTTGATAAAT
>JBJEED010000083.1:0-7072 GCA_051872765.1 Bacilli bacterium
AAATTAATTATTTTTTTATAATTAATTTTACAAATAAAGTTTATCTTTATTTGTTATTAATTAAATAAAAAGCAAGGGAACAAAAAACTGCAATAAGTCTTAAAAACGGAAATAACCTCCGTATTTTTGTTATGCAATAATTTAGTTTTTATTTAATAAAATTATAGACTTATTTCCGTTTTTTATATATTTTTCGGAAATAAGTCTTATATTTCAATCTTTCTTTCAAAAAACGGAATTTAGTCTAAAAATTAACGTTTTTATTTATCCTCATATAGAGGCAAATTATCTATATTTTTAATAAGTAATCTACTATCATCTTTATACATAAGAACATCCGTACTTAAATTAATAGAATAATTACCAATTGTTGCAATTACATCATTATTATGTTCATCTATTATAGTATACTTATCATTAGTTTTATCATATATTTCAATTTGTCCTTTATAATTAACAATAACATAAGATAAAGCATCTAAATCATACTTTTTCCCATCTACTACAACACTAGTATCATAAATAAAGAAATATAAATTGTCTCCATCATATAAGAAAGATTCTTCTAGATAAACTTTCTTATCATATTTATTAACTAAATATGCCATATCTTGATTTGTATCATTTTCACATATTATTTTACTAAAATAATTAATTCTATAACTTTGATTCTTAATTCTTGGTATAATTAAGGACATATTTTTAGCAAAAAAAACTTGATTATCGATTTTGCTAAAATATATTGGCGCATCCTCTATATTTTCAATCCCAACATCTTGAGATAATTTAATCTCATCATTATTTTTCTTTATTGTAAGTTTTCCTTTATATTCTACTTTAACGCCTTGAAAATATTGATATAAATTATGATTTTCTTCTGTAGTTAACTGATATTTATTAAGATTTCTATAATATAAGAATATAACTATTGAAACTATCAAAAGAATGACAGAACAAATAATAGAAACTAATATAATTCTTAATTTCTTTTTATTTTTTCTTTCATTATTAACTTTTCTTCTTGTATCAAATAATCTTTTCTTTAAAGTTTTCTCATCCACAGTATTAATCATATTAATTTCATTATCATTTTGCATTTTTTATTCTCCTTCTTGAGTCTCTCAATATTAACTCAGTCTTTCTCATTGTTATAAATAATCCATAAATAAGTATCATTATCATAAATAAAACACTTAATATTAGTACATTCTTATCATAATATATTTCATTTATATAAATGTATACTAAACTATATAATTTTAAACAAGCAATAGTCACAAAAGCATATAATATATCAAATAAAATAATATGAATATTTAAAGAAATACATAAAGATAAAAATGTATTAATAACAATTAAATAAACAGCTAAATTATTAAATCCTTTTATATAAAAACTAAAAAATAATATAAAAGATAAATTCAATATGCATGAAGATAATAATACTATACTTCTTAAATTTAGATTTAAAAATAATGAATAAAGATTAGTTCTTTTTTTATTATATTTCATTGTAGCAAAAAACAATATTATTGCGATTATTACAATAAATACACTTAAGAAAATATAATAAGGATAAATAGAAACTAAACTTTGTATCATTATTATTCACCTTTATCTTTTATAATCAAGTAAAATAAATTTCTACTTAAAGAATAAAAACCATTTATATTATCATATCTTATATTTCTCTCACCTTCTATAGATATAGAACCATTTATTTCCCCAACTACTGGCCAATAATCTTTTAAAATTAATAAACTATAATTATCACTTTTAATTCTAATTATTTTTACATTTTCTACTTCTTCTATTTCAATACCACTATCTAATATTATGACTTTTAATTCTTTCCTACTTTGCATTTTTCATACTTCCTATAAACATGAAATTACTCTCATCAACATCATCATACTTTCCATATAAAATATTTTCAACATCATCAAGGGTATCTTCAATATTAACAAGTTGTCCTTTCATACCTGTATATTGCTCAGCAACAAACATAGGTTGAGAAAAATAATTACGAAGTTTTCTAGATCTATAAAATATTTTTTTATCTTCTTCTGATAACTCATCAAGTCCAAGTACTACTATTATTTCTTCTAATTCTTCATATCTTGTTAAGTATTTTAATGCTTGTTCAATTAATTCAAAATGTCTTTGTCCTATATATTCTGGATCAACTAATACACTTGTAGTTTTAAATACATTAATCGCAGGGTATATTCCTTTTTCAGCAACACTTCTATCTAGTACTATTTGACCATCTAGATGGCCTGTTATAGTTTGAACTGCTTCATCTGTATAATCATCTGCTGGGATATAAATTGCTTGAAATGATGTAATAGAACCTTCACCAGTAGAATTTATTCTCTCTTCTACTTCTGATACATCTGATACCATTGTTGTTGGATATCCATTCTCAATTGGGCTTCTACCTAATTCAGCAGATATTTCACTCTTTGCTTGAACAAATCTATATATATTATCAATAAACAATAATACATCTTGCTTCTTTTCATCTCTTAAATATTCAGCCACTGTAAGTCCACTATAAACTGCTTTACTTCTTGATGTAGCATTATCCCCCATTTGGCCAAATACTATTGATATCTTATCCAAAAGATTAGTTTCAACCATCTCATCATATAATTCTTTACCTTCACGAGATCTCTCTCCAACTCCGATAAATACTGAATTTGATTGAAATTTTTTAAACACATTATTTATAAGTTCTTTTATAATAACCGTCTTACCAACTCCAGCACCACCAAGAAGTCCTAATTTAGAACCTTTTTGTATTGGTGAAAAAAAGTCAATTACCTTAATACCTGTCCATAATATATCACTTTGAATATTAATCTCACTTAAAGCCACATTCCTATCATAAACGCCTCGTTGTTTTATAGATGTAAATTCTTTATTATCAATTACTCTTCCATAAGCATCAAATACTCTACCAAGTGCATTTTCAGAGTATTCCATAGATAGTTTTGAATTGTTTAAATTAACTGGTAGACCTTTTTTTAGGTAAATAACACTATCAAAAGGAATAGTTTTTGCAATATTTCCATTAACTTCCATTACTTCAAATTTATGTTGTTGATTCATATAATCTATTGTTAAAATATCGCCTACAATTACACAATCAGGTTTATTTAATAGTACTTTAACATTTAAATCTGAAATAGCGATTACAGTTCCTATCATGCTTACTCCTCCTTTTTAGTTCTAAGTTTCCTATTATTCATCTCAACGATTGTCTTAAAAGCCTCTGCTTTATCAAGTTTCCTTTGAGCCTTTCGTTTTTCTTCTTCTCTTTCATCTATTTTATTTAACGAATTGTCAGTAAAAGTCTGCCTTAAAATATTTTCACTAGCATAGCTCCATGCTTTAGCTATCCTTATTTCCATAGTAACATAAATTGAAATTAAACTCCACATTATATAATATAAATCACCTTCAATTACAAAATCATCTGTCCTACTCATCTCTTTTTTCTCTTCTGCATCAAGAACATCTCCACCCTCATAATCAAATGGAATAATAGTTCTTTTTACTATTTCTTGACGAGACATATTATAATAATGAATATATATCATATTAATTTTAGAATATTTAAAATTTAATAATCCATCTAATACTATATCAAATACTTCTGGGAATCTATTATCAAAATCTTCATTATCTATATACAATATTTCATTTTCGGTAGTAGTTCTTACTCTCTTACCAATAATTATTTTATCATTTTCAGGAAGATCACCATTTAGTAAAAACAAAACTTCTCCATTAAAATTAGCGCAAAATCCAAGATCACTTCCTATATAAATATTTAATTCTTTCCCTTCAGGATTCATCTCTAAAGACATTCTCTCTTGCTTAAATATACGATTATTAACTATAGAAGAGATTATATACTTTAATTCTCTTTCATATCTAAAAGCATTTTCAACATTTTTTCTAGCATCATTTACTCTTAACAACGCATAAAAATTCATAACTTTTACTGTATTTCTAACGCCCATATTATCTCTCCTATATTTTTATGTTATAAAAAATTAAATTCTATTTCATCATCATTCATTAATTCTTCTATCGTATGATCTTCTTTATTTTCTTCATTTGAATCTACATTACCATCATTATTGTTTGTAGGTGGTGTATTTGATACTTTTTGTTCCATCACAGGTGCATTTGTTGGTTGCTTTACAGAAGTTTCTACTATTTGAGGCGGAACTTGAGGTTGGTTTATAGTAGATTCTTGTATAATAGGATTACTTGTTTGCGCAACTACTTCACTAGATAACGCTTGAGTGCTAGATGTATCTTGTGATTCATTTACCGGTGGAGGAGTAGTTTGTGGTGTTGATGATGGCGGTGTTGATGGTGGATTATTATTTGTACCATCACCCTCAATTCTTTGAGTTAACTCTATATCTTTTAATAATGCATTAACAGCACTTGAGTGACCTAAACCTACCACATAACCAAAAGTATCTATTAATTTTTCTTCTGAAAAAGGTGTATACTTTGGTTGATTTAATAAATTTAATAATTTTTGCCCTTTAAATATTTTACCTTGTAACTCTTCTGACAGAGATTCAATATTAACAAGTTGATAAACATCAGATGTTTCTAAAAATGATAAAAGTTCTCTTCTTACAGTAGATCCAATTTTTTTAATTTCATCAGTTTGTACTGTTCCTCCAAGTCTTGATACACTAAGTCCGAAATCAATAGCTGGTTTTTGTCCTTTTTTAAATAGTTTTTCAGATAAGACTATTTGTCCATCTGTTATTGATATAATATTTGTAGATATATAATCTGTTATATCTCCAGCTTTAGTCTCTACAATAGGTAATATTGTTATAGAACCACCACATCTGTGTTGGCATCCCTTTTCAAGCATTCTTGAATGTATATAAAATATATCTGCAGGATATGCATCTCTTCCTGTATTTTTTTCAGAAATCAAAGCTATTTCACGGCAAGCATCAGCATGCTTTCTAAGATCATCTATACATACAAGAACATCATATCCTTCATTCATATATTCTTGAGCAATTGAAATTGCAACATAAGGGGTTAATTTTAACAAAGGTACTGGATCATCATTAAATGTTGCTACTATATGAGTATAAGAATTTGTTTGTTTCTCAGTAAGTTTTGTATATAATCTTTTTAAATCTTTTTTTGTTTTACCTATGGCAACATATATACAAATAACATTTTTACCCTTTTGATTAACTATTGTATCTAAACATATTTGAGTTTTTCCTGTTTTTTTATCACCAATTATTAATTGTCTTTGTCCTTTACCAATAGGATACATTAAATCGATAGCAGCGATACCTGTTTCTAAAGGTCTATTAACTGCACTTCTATCCATAATTGGAATATTTGGTGTCTCTATATCAATTAATTTACTATCATTAAATTTCTTCCCTGACATTTTATCATTTCCAAATGGATCAATTACCATACCAATTGAATTTTTAGAAAAACTAACTTGTAACACCTCTGCGCTAGCTGTGATTGGATCTCCTACTCTAATATTACCATTCATTTTTACTAGTGCGATTACTACTTTATCTTCAGTTATTTTATCAATATACCCAACATTTTCTTCATCTTTAACATATACTTTTTCAAAAAAGAATACTTCTTCTAAACCTGTAGCTTCAATAATAAAATTATTTATTTTGGTAACTTTTCCAGTATGATATATATTATTTTCTTTTATAATATTATCTATTTTCTTATCTATTAAATCATCTACATTGCCATTCATAGTATCACCACACTTTATCCTTTTTATATACTATAATCGTATACAACTCCTTTATATATTATTTTAAATCCTTCTGTTATTTCTTTATCATAAATAGTTTTAATATTTGAATTAATATAATTATAGTTTTTATTTTCATCACCAACATATATTAATACTTCTGGATTTGATTTCATAATTAAATTATCCAATTTATCTAAGAATTTTATTATATTAAACTTTTTAACATTTAATAAATTATTTAATAGCTTTTTTTCATTTTTAGATAATAAACCATTTACTATAATTTTTTGTTCTTCTGATTGATAAGTCATTATCTTGTATACACTATTATAATCAAAATATGATCTAATCTTCGTATATATCTTATAATTTTTATCTTCTTTATATTTTTCTTTTATAAATTTATTTATTATCTCTTCTGCTTTAAAATTAAAACCCTCTTTAATTTTTTTATAACCTGTTAATATATTACCATCCTCAAAATCAGCTTGATCAGGTAATACTACATCAGTTACTACTATCTCTTCTTTATCTATTTTCTTTTTCCCAAGTTCATTTATTTCTTCTTCTAGTTTAAAGTATGATTTTTTTCTTTTATCTATGGTATTATTTAAATCATCTATCTTCTTTTCTTTGTTATCTATTAAAAAATCATATTCTTGTAATTTATCTACAAAAATATTTCTTACAAGAACATTTACTCTTCTAGAAGTAGCAGCAAACAAAATTACTAAAATACATAGTAGTACAACTACTACTATAATTGCTATTATTATTTCTGACATATTTACGATGCGAATGGATTAAAGAATAATAGCATAAAGCAAAACGCAAACATTAATAAGATAAATATAGATAGAATTATCATTATTATCATTAATGAACTAACTATTTCATTTTTTACTTCTGGGTTTCTACCAACTGCTTCTGCAATTTTAGAGCCTAATATACCAACACCAACTCCAAATCCTGCTAGTGAAAAACCCATAATCATTCCTATAGAATCCATTATTGAAGAGATAACTTGTTCCATAAAACACCTTCCTTATTATAGTATTGATTATATCACATTTTATATTCGATTGTATAGCAATTTCTAATAAAAAGTCATGAATTATTCATGACCCGAGTTTGACAGTTTTTGTAATCAAAGTTTTATAGAAACCTTATTTTTCAAGGCTTTATGATATTTTTTATTATTAAAAAAAATGCGTAAGTTTTTGTATTTTATATATTTTCCTTATTTTATAGGCTTTTAACAACTTTTTTTAC